>CAYNDU010000469.1:0-5052 GCA_964395615.1 uncultured Pirellulaceae bacterium
AACATACACGCAAGTCGCTGCTGCTCCTAACGTTAAACTGATAATGGAAACTTCAGTGAATAATCCCGGTTAGCGGGTCGGCGACCTGACTCTGTCTTCGGCTCGCCTTTCAGCGCGAGTGACGTCGCGAAATGTCAGTCGAGATCGTTCAACTGGTCCAGCGGGAGGGGGGCCTTATTCTTCATGTCCTCGATGATTTTGGATGTCTTTTCGTCCGGCCCAAATGGGGCCACCATCGCGTCGGTGACGTCGACGAACTCGACTCCGTCGCTCTGGTACGCAATGTGCCATTTCGAGATGATCACACTCACGTCCGCCTGCCGAGCAATGGTTGGCAACTGATCCTTGATTTTCGCCAGTAGATTGTCCACCGGAAATGTGCCGAAACCCTGCTTGTGGACGAGGGATTGCAGAGCGGGCCCGTCGGCGGCCAGTTTCTTGGCCAATTGTGTGTTACCCGATGCCTCGGCCTCCTTGAGTTTCGTTCTCAATTCACCGATTTCTTTCTCGAAGGCCGGGGATCGATAATAGGCGATCGCCAGGGCCCGTGAGTCAAAGGTCCCCACCCGTACTTTCGTCCCTCGGGGAGCGGAGGGGCCCGGCGCTTGAGCGGTGCTACTTGAGGCCGCCAGACTTACTGCGGTCACGACTCCGACCAATACCAACACATTCTTTACGCAACGCATGAATCGAACTCCTCGTCAATTTGTAGGGCAGGCATGAACGCGTCATTCGCCTGCGCTCGGCAATAGGATGCTGACTGCAGCGTGTGATGCTGCCAGGTGAACGCGGAGCGAGGGCGGAAACCGACATCCGTCTGCAAGAATCGCCGTCTTTATACTCGGCGAGTAGCCTCCGTGCCACTGATCAGACTCACACGGATCACCGGCCCATTCTTCAACACACGCCGTCGTTCATTGTTATAATGGTGCTCGCTTGGGCACTGGGGGGTGCGCTTTGCCGTGCCATCTGCCGGCTCCTCCTTACGTTATTTTCCGCAGCAGGTCCTTCCATGATGACATCGTGTCTGTCGTTTGTGCTGGCAGTCAACATTCTTGCCGCGCCGCCGGTCCAACCGCCGCAAGACGCCCTGAAGCTGATCGAGGGCACGCGGGGGGGCCGGCACTGGATCGATGAGCAAACACCGGCTCCCAAGTCGCCGGCGGAATCGCTGAAGTGCTTGCATGTCGAACCCGGCTTGAAAGTGGAACTGGTGGCTGCCGAACCCCTGGTGTTCGACCCGGTGGCGATCGTGTTTGACGAGCGAGGCAAGATGTTCGTGTCCGAATACGGAGACTATCCCATCGGTCCGCCGAGCCCCAACGCCCCTTCGCTGACTCGAATCGTCATGCTGGACGATACGGACGGAAACGGCCGCATGGACCGCCGGTACGTTTTTGCGGATCATGTCACGTTCGCGCACAGCTTGATGCCGTTTCGTGGCGGTTTGATCGTGGGAGCCCAGACGCAGATCCTCTACCTCAAAGACACGGATGGCGATCATCGGGCCGATGTGCGACAGGTCCTGTTCGACGGTTTCACGCCGGCCCACCCCCAAATGCAGATCGGCGTGCCGAAGTGGGGTATGGACAATTGGATTTACTGGAATTACGGACCGGGCAAGATCCGTTGGGAGGGTCCGGCTGACTGGCTCTCCGATGGTGAATCGGCCCTTCCCGGTTCGGTTGACGGCGTGCTGACGATGCCTCGCAAGGAGTTTCGACTGAATCCCGTCACGCTGCAGGCTGGTCGTGCGAGTGGATTGGGTCAGTTTGGAAACACGATTGATAATCTGGGACGGCGGTTCTTCTGTACGAATCGCAATCCGATCATTACGGCGCCGATTCCCTATCGTCAGCTTTCGAGGAACCCCTACACGATTGTCATGCGAGACCAGTATGACGTCGGTCCCTCGGGTGGCGACACGCGAGTCTACCCGTTGACCGAGATGAAGAGCAACTATCTTTCTCACGCGGGAACGCATACGTCGGCCTGCGGAACAACCGCCTACTTGGGCGATTGGCTGGGCCCAAAGTACGAAAACAGCGTCTTTGTCTGCGAGCCCGTGGGATACCTGGTGACCCGTTCGGTGATTGAGAGGAAGGGCGTCATGCTGGACGCCATCAGGGCGCGACCGAAGGCCGATTTCATGGCGTCCACCGAGAACTGGTTTCGTCCGGCCAGTCTTGCTACCGGACCGGATGGGGCGTTGTACGTTGCGGACATGTACCGTCTGTGGGTTGAGCACCCGAAGTTTCTTCCCGACGATGTCGCGGCGCGCATTGATTGGAGAGCGGGTGAGGATCGGGGCCGGGTATGGCGGATCGTCCCGGCCGACCCGCACGCAGAGCGGCCGGCGCCGTTTGATCCGCCGGAAACGACGGCCGATCTCGTGCGACTGTTGACCGACTCCAACGGTTGGCGGCGTTTCCTTGGACACCGGCTTCTGGTCGAACGGCAAGCGACCGACTCGGCGCCCGCTTTGCGAACGCTACTGAAGTCGCACCCTCTTCGTGACGCTCGGCTTCATGCCCTATGGACGCTCGACGGTGTCGGGCTTTTGCATCCGACGGATGTCCAGACCGCTCTACGGGACCGTGATGTTTCCGTGCGCCGCGACGCAGTGAAACTCGCTGCTCCACTCATCGAAGAGCAACGGCCGATCTTGGACATCGTCCTGGACCTGGCGAATGACGACGACGCCCGCGTACGGTTTCAAGTGGCGTTGACGCTGGGCGATTCGTCGTCGGAGCGGGCCACGAGAGCCCTCACTCAGATCGCGTTGCGTGACGGCGCCGACCCCTGGTTCACGACGGCGATCCTGACATCCTGCCGCGAACGCAGCGGCGCCGTGTTACTGGGCATGGTAGGTGGAGAATCTCCGGCCGGCCAGCAACAGGCTCCGCTGGTGCGCGAACTGGCGTCGGTTGTCGGGGCACGTGCGGAGTTATCCGAATTGGAACAAGTGCTCGCCGCCATCGGCCATCACGATCAGAAGGGTGTCTGGTGGCAGGCCGAGGCACTTACCGGGCTGGCCATCGGACTGCCGCGATATCGCGGGGCACTGGGGCGCATGTCTTTGCAGAAACTGCTCAGCCAACCACCTGCACCGCTTACGCAGACGGTCGTACCGGTCCGGGCCCTGCTGAAACGGACGGCCGAAGTCGCGCAGGACGCGACGCGATCGATCGCCGATCGAGTGTCGGCAATCGAGTTGCTGGGCTACCAGAGTTTCTCGCAATCGTCGGCCGTCTATGACCAGTTGCTCGGCGTGGAACAGCCCGTTGACGTGCAGCTGGCGTGTATCACGGCCATGCAGCGTTTTGGAACCGAGGCCGCTGGTGAAATTGTGCTCGACCACTGGCCCGTTCTGGGACCCCAGGTCCGGAAGGCGGGCCTGGGGCTGCTCCTGAGGCGCGCCGGAACGACGCGACAGGTGCTCGAGACCATGGCAGCCGGTGAGATCAACTCGGCGGTCATCGATATCGACGGTCGAGTGCGGCTACTGAAGCATGCAGACGCAAACATAAGACATCTGGCAGAAAAAGTTTTCGGCGGTGCTATCTCAGCCAACCGACGTGCGGTCGCCAAGCAGTATGAAGTGGCACTCTCGATGCACGCATCGAACGTCGCGGGGAAGAAGGTGTTCGACCAGGTCTGTGCCAAGTGCCATGTCATCGATGGCCAGGGGCACGATGTGGGTCAAGATATCAGCGACGTCCGCAACCGCTCAAGACAGGCGCTCTTGTACGATATCCTCGACCCGAACCGAAAACTAGAACCGCGATTCGCCGACTACCTGATCGTCACGGTCGATGGTCGAGTTTTTAACGGGATCATGATTTCCGAAACGGCTGAAGCCGTGGTTCTGAAACAGGCGGAGGCAAAACAGATCGTGATTCCTCGCAACGATATCGACGAGATTCAGTCCAGCGGCAAGTCGCTCATGCCCGAGGGCATGGAGAAAGAGGTCACGGTTCAACAGATGGCCGACCTGTTGGAGTACCTGAAGACGCGTCGCGTCCAGTCCGATGAAACAGCGAGCTGACCGGTTAACGACCGTCGTGACCGAGCCCCGTTGGAGCCCCGTTGGAGCCGCAGTGGGCAGGTCACGCCAGGAGGTCGGCGGCCAGCAGCAGGCTTCCGAACGCTGGGTCCGGCACCTGGACGAGCTCGGAAAACACCATGCCATGCTGCCGAATCCGTTCGGTGACGTGCCGGCAGTATTCCTCGTTGTGCGTCAGCAGACCTCCGGACATTAGCAGCGGTACATCACTCGCGTCGCACGGCAGTTGTTGGACGACGGCGGCAACCATGTCGGTCAGTTCCGCCGCTGCCTGGCGAATGATGCTGCAGGCCGTCGCGTCGCCGGCCGTCCATTCGGAAAGGACGAGCGGAGCCAAACGGGCGATTCGTTTCCTGTCGGGTTCGGGCGCGATCAGCGAGGCGCAAAGTTGCTTTGGATCATCGAGTTCCAAAGCGCCGAGCACGCGATGAGTGAGCGACGTCGGTTCGCGCCGTCGATCTGCCGACCGGGCGACTTCTCGCAGTGCGCTGATACCGATCGCGTAGCCGCTTCCCTCATCTCCGAACAGGTATCCCCATCCTCCGGACCGGACTCGGATACCGCTGGGAGAAACTCCGAAGCAGAGCGAACCGGTGCCGGCAATCAGCGCTACGCCGCAACGCGACCTGGTTCCGGCACGGAGGATCCCCATTCCATCGTGGTCCACGACGATTTGTTCGGCCAGCGAGCACTGGACGGCCCATTCCCGCCAAGCCCGTCGCACCTCGGCCCGACCGGCCCCGGCCATCGTCATTCCGGCGGCCGCGACCGTCGCTTGCACGATCCTTGCGTCGTCGAAGGCAGCTTGCACGGCCTGAGCGACACCGGTTTGCGCTCGGCCCAGGCCGTCGGACAGGCCGTTGGCCGGTCCGGCATCGGCTTGACCCAGCTGGATCACGTTCCCGTCGCCCTGCAGGCGACCCAGCCACACGCGAGTCTTACTGGCCCCACCGTCAATTCACAGCATCCACCGCCCGTGAGGGATG
>CAYNDU010000470.1:0-5026 GCA_964395615.1 uncultured Pirellulaceae bacterium
CCGTCGGCGCTCGCTGCCGGTGGAACGGGGGTACGTTCAGGTACCCGACCGAACCGCCAGACTGACTCCATCCTCGGAAGACCGATGGTGACAGACAGGATGCCGAGGCGATCGAATCAGCGCCGGAACTCGGCCACCGATGAGGCACCGGCGGAGACCCTGTTTGCGTAACGGCCGCTTGTCAGTACGCCGTGCCGGTTTTATAATCCGCAACCTGTTGATCTTCGCCCACACTCGAGGAACGCAACGCATGAAGATTCATGAGTTTCAGGCTAAACAGATATTGAAAGAGGCGGGAGTTGCCGTGCTCGACTCGCACGTAGCGACCACGGCCGAACAGGCAGCCGAGGCCTTCGGGAAGCTCGGCGGGCCGGTTGCCGTTGTCAAGGCACAGATCCACGCCGGTGGGCGAGGCAAGGGCTCAATCGTTGGCGACCCTGAACAGCACGGAGTGGAACTCGTGCGAAGTGCCGAGCAGGCGAGTGCGGTCGCCGGCAAGATCTTGGGCGGGAAACTGGCGACGATCCAGACCGGCCCGGAGGGGCAGACGGTCCGGCAGGTGCTGGTCGAACAGGGCTGTGATATCGCCCGCGAGTTATACCTGGGGATCGTCCTCGATCGGGCGGAGTCAATGCCCGTGCTCATGGTATCGAGTGAGGGGGGGGTCGAGATCGAGAAGGTGGCGGCCGAGACTCCGGAACTTATCTTCAAAGAGCACTTCGATCCTAAGGGCGGCCTGCAGAGTTACCAGGTGCGAAAGTTGTGTGCCAAGCTCGGTTTATCCGGCGTCGCGGTGCGATCCGCGGACAAGTTCATGCGCGCGATCTGTCGGGTCTACGTCGATTGCGATTGCAGTCTGGCCGAGATTAATCCGTTGGTGGTCACCGCCGACGGAGGCCTGGTGGCCCTGGATGCAAAAATGAATTTTGATGACAACGGACTGTTCCGCCATACGGCGATCGCCGAAATGCGGGATTTGTCCGAGGAAGAGCCGGCCGAGGTCCGGGCAGGCAAAGCCGGGCTCAGTTACGTGAAGTTGGACGGCAACATTGGGTGCCTGGTCAACGGTGCGGGATTGGCCATGAGCACCATGGATCTTATCAAATTGCACGGCGGGCAACCGGCCAACTTCCTGGATGTTGGGGGTGGCGCCGATGTTGAGCAGGTCACCGAGGCATTCCGGATTCTCCTTGAGGATGCGAATGTGAAAGCCGTCCTGGTCAACATCTTCGGTGGCATCGCTCGCTGCACGACCATCGCCAACGCATTACTCGAAGCATCGCGGCAGGTCGGTTTTGAGGTTCCACTGGTCGTTCGCCTCGAAGGGACCGAAGTGGACGAGGGACGCCGTATCCTGGCCGAAAGCGGTCTCAACATCATCACTGCCGAAAGCCTTACCGAGGCGGCCAAGAAAGTGGTCGCCGCGGCTGGTCTCTGATCGGACCGGACGGCCGCCATCGTTTCCTACCGAAGGACGAATCGTTCATGAGTATTCTGGTTAATCAAGAGACACGCGTCATCTGCCAAGGTATCACCGGATCGGCCGGGCACTTCCATACGAAGGGTTGCCTCGAATATGGCACTCAGATGGTTGGCGGAGTGACTCCGGGGAAGGGTGGTCAGACCGTCGAGAACCTGCCCGTGTTTGACACGGTTGAGCAGGCGGTCGCACAAACGGGAGCAAACGCGACGATGATCTTCGTGCCGGCTCCCTTCACGGCCGACGCAATTCTCGAGGCTCTGGACGCAGGGATCGAAGTGATCTGTGCGATTACCGAGGGGGTGCCGATCCTCGACATGGTCCCTGTCTACCAGCGTATACGGGCCAGTAGGGCGACGCTTATCGGACCGAACTGCCCCGGTATCATCACGCCGGGCCAGTGCAAGATCGGGATTATGCCGGGCTATATTCATCAACCCGGATCGGTTGGCGTTATCAGCCGCAGTGGGACACTTACCTACGAAGCCGTCTGGCAAACGACGAATGCCGGCCTCGGGCAATCAACGTGCGTCGGACTCGGTGGCGACCCCATCGTCGGTACGTCGTTCATCGATTTGCTGGAACGGTATGAATCCGATGAGCAGACTGAGGCGGTACTGATGATTGGAGAGATCGGTGGATCGGCCGAAGAACAGGCGGCCGAGTATGTAAAAGCGCATGTCAGCAAGCCGGTCGCGGCATTCATAGCCGGACGCACTGCCCCGCCTGGAAAACGTATGGGACACGCCGGCGCCATTATTTCCGGGGGCAAAGGAACGGCCGACGAGAAGATTGCGGCCCTGCAGTCGGCAGGCATCGAGGTCGCGGACAGTCCAGCGGAAATGGGTCTTGCCGTGCAGCGTGCGATGGCCAAGTAGGTTAGAAGTCGATGCCACCGCGAATCATGAAGGCCGACCCGGACGTGTAGGTGGGAAGACCGGACGAGAACTGGACCTCTCGGCTGAAGACGTAGCCGATCTCGACGTGTTGTCCGGCACCGCCCGGTCGCTTGCGTTCCCATCCCAACAAAATGCGCCAATCGGTCTGGGTAAGCATGTCCCAGTGGGTCGCATCCCTTCGAAACGACCACGTGTCGCCTCCGAACTCGCCGCCCAGGTAGATCCAATCCTCCCGCTGATCGAGCTGTCGGATGCGTCGAGCCAGCTTGGGTTGGGGAAACACGAATTCCAGATGAGTGTCGTCGTTCGGGTCGTAAATCAGCCCGCCTGCCGGAAGCAGATTCACGTCGTCCCGGTTCAGATAGAGTATGCCGAACAGCACCTGCCATCGATTGGGCACCCAATCGAAACGGGCCATGGCCTTTGCCTTTACCCGTATTGCGTCACTCTGAACGTCGCGGAGATCGCTGTAGATGCCGGGTGCCACGGAGAGAACTCCGAGCCAGCGTTCGGACAACTTGGGTAGCCATAACAGGTCGAGGTAGGCCGCGTAAACTTCGGCCGGAACGGGTGCCGTACGGGGGCCGTCGAAGAAGTTCACATCGAGACCGGGCGTGATCAGCAAAGGAAAGTCTCGGGAGGGCAGCGGCACGGCGACCGTGGCGAACAGACGCGTTTCCAGAATACCCAATCCATCCGTTCCACCACGCCCGATCCAGTTCGTGGAGAACGCCAGTCGTTGAAAGAAGCCGTCCTTGTGCGACGAGAGTCGGCCCGTTTCCAGCGTCATTTCATCGCCTGGTACCAAGGGTTCCGACTCCGGACTGCTTCCCATGGTTCGTCCCAGGCCGGCGAATTCGGCGGCCATCCAGCCGGGAGGCGGAGGGAGGGGATCGCCACTGGCGGGAGCTGACCAGCGTTGAGTGGGCCAGCGCATCCGCCACGGCCCTTCGGGTGCAAACGAGTCCGCGGCCACGGCCCCGCTGGGTCCGGCCATCAGAGTTTGGGGAGTTGGTTGGGGCTGAGCGGTCGACGCGCGCTGGCCCACAACAACGAGCATGACGACCAGGCATGTCCATAGTGTGTGCTGCATCGATCCTGACTCGTCAGTGCGTCGACTCATTGTGGGTTCTACGACCACGTGCGAGTCGATGGCCGGAGTGTCCATCCTTCCAGCCTTAATAGTTCCAGCCGGCTCGGATCATCCAACCGTCTCCGATGGACGCGGAACGCGGGGTCACAACATAAACCAACTCGCGACTGGTGACCCATCCGAACTCGACGAATCCCGTTCGTCGACCCTGCTGTAGGAACGCCGGTTGGCCCCATTCGAGGCCGAGGTAGATCCGAATGTCATTGATGTCGATTCGCTCACTTCCGGACGTCGGATCCTGCACCGTCCACGAACCACCTCCGTATTCACCCCCCACGTACCACCACAAATCGTGATTTCCCAAGGTGGTCAAACGCTGAGCCAGTTTTGGGCGTGGAAAGTAGAAGTCGAAACGCGTCTGGGAATTCGGAGTCCAGAGAATTCCGACTGCAGGCAGCAACTTGAGCTTGTTCCGGTCAAGGTAGATGACTCCTGCACGGAACTGGGTTGTTGGAGTAGCCTGGATCCTCATCAAACCACGCCCCATGATCCGCAAACTATCACTGTTCAACGTGTTGAAGTCGGAAAAGACCCCAGTGCGAACGCCGATCTCGCCGCCCACCGGCTGACTGGGGTCCGTTGCCCAGCCGAGATCGAGGAAAGCGCTGTAGGCATTGCCCGGCAATCCACCCACCGGCGGTTGCGGACCCGACCACAAATGCAGTGAAAATGAAGGGACAACGTACAGAGGTTGCGAGCTGTAAAGGAAGTTCGGAAAGGCAGCAGCCACCGAAAAATCAAAATCGTTGATCGATAGATCATTCGGTGCGTTGCCACCGGTGATCCACGTGTACTGCAACCGGGGTGTCAAGAACTGAGTGACCGGCCCACCCCAAGTGGGTGCATTCCAGCCGTTGGGATAGAGGGCCGGCGGTGCGCCTCCCGGCACGGCGCCCGGAGGCAACGTGCCGTACGGGCCGGCCGGCCCGTATGGTCCACCTGGCTGTACTCCGTAGCCACCGGACGAGTACCCTCCACCGGCGACCGGAGGTGGGGCGACACCGGCGGGCAAGGGCGTACCACCTGCTGTGCCCGGAATGCTGCCGGGAATGCTGCCCGGGGGAAGCGTCGGAGGCACGGTGCCGGGATTGAATGAGTAGGGGTCAAAATTGGGCGCCCCAAGCGACCCGATCGCTCCCGGCGTTTGGCCGAGGGTCCCCGCGGGCGCTGCTGCCGACGGCGGATAAACGCCTCCAGGCGACCCGGACGAACCGGCCGCGGACGGGAGACGAACCGTTGGTTGTGCCTGGCCGACCAAAACCGGCACCACCAGCCAGGCGAGCCAGACGGTTACGAATTGTACAGTTTGCTTTGACACGGACTTAAGTCACCCACCCGGAAAAGCCGATACAAGACGGATCGGGGAAAAGGAGCGGTTAAATAGCAAGAAGAGTCGTGCCGGTCAAGATCGATCGGTCGTCATTTGCAGTCCGCCTGCGGTCCGCGTCTGAGACACCGTAGCGGTCCCAGTTGAGGGGCGATGGAGTTAGCGAG
>CAYNDU010000471.1:0-5007 GCA_964395615.1 uncultured Pirellulaceae bacterium
TATCCAGGCGTGTTTCCGGGGGCGACATTGAACGGCATGTTGAGGCAGCGGGCGATTTCTTTGAGGATCTCTTGCTTAAACTCCTTGTAGCCGGTCGCCGGTTGCTCGGCATGCAGTGGGCTCATTTTCCAGCCGCCAGGCATGGTAAGCAGTGCCCGTTGCTCCAGCTCGATCGGTTCAAACGGCTCCGCAGCGTCTGCTTCACCGCTAGCCGGGGCGTCGGTGTACAGAATCCCTGCAAAATCGGCCGCCGTTTCCGCAGCGGCCAACACAGCAAGCGTGAACCGCCGAAGCTGTGCGAAAAGCGGCAGCGCCGGCATGATATCCGGAACGCCGCGAGCCTGCCCCGGACGATCACACCGATACAAGTGGATCACCGCCGCTGCCGGAATCCGGTCGTATCCAGGCCCCACCCACATTTGAGCGTCGCCCGGGTGGTTCTTGAGCACGTGGTACACGATCGGGTTACCGGCGGAATCAAACACGATCCCGTCGATTCGATCGGATTCGATTCCCAGAAGATCGGGGGTGGCGACTTGGTCCGCCTCGATGAGTCGCAGGTCGAGTTTGATCGGCGTTGACAGGCGCGAGTTACTTGTCAGAACCGCAAACGACTCGCCATCTTCGGCTCTTGCCATTCGCATCGTGCGGAGTTTTTCAGCAAGGAAAACTTCGGTCGCCCACCGCATGAATTCGCGTTCGATATGCCGGTTCGCACCTGCATCGGCGGTCAGCATTTGCAATCGGGGGCCCGTGCCGATGACGTCGTTGGCGAGCGTCAGCACGATCCCACGGGCATAGCTGTTGTTGGCTACCTCATAACGGGCCCGATTCCGCAGGATCCGCCGTACCTCGGGACTGTTGGCAGCGTTGGCTGAGAGGCCATCAGCGCTCGCCCAGTGTCGCCGGTTGTCGCCTGTAGTTGTGGCCGCGTCGTAGCGGGCGCGGAGAGTCTGGAGTCGGCAGCCCTGAGACCGGAGGCGCGAACCAAGCCCGGTTCTCACCCTGACTGCGATCACTTTCTTGAGCCAGCCTAGCATTCGCTCTTTCCTACAGACTCCGGACTACAGACTCCAGACCACTATGGCCCGGGAGGAACAAGTTTATTGAAACGCAGCCCGCGTGTTTTCGATTTCGCGGCTTCTTTCGAGGCCAAGTATTTGTCCGCCTCGATCTGATCGGCCAGCTTGTGCTGCTCGACGCTGCCGGCATCGCCTGTGGCTTTGGCCGGGCCTTCGGCGTTTTCGAGGATCTTGTCTTTGAGGTCGTCTGCCACCGGTTGTGCTTCGATTGTTCGAGTGACGCAACGAAAAAGGCCATGCAGGGGTGCGGCCCCGCACGGCCATGTTCACAAATGCCAGGAGAGTAGATTGACGGTGATCAGCCGTCGGCTCGCCTTGTCCTTGCTAAACTTGTCGGCGTTATAGCATGGATTTCAGACTTGTGTGGAAGATTTTGTAGGAATGAACAAACCAGTTACGCATCTAGACATGGCATCAAGAGAAAAAGCAGATGCGCACACGTAAAGACCTTTGAATGCTCAAGAATTGCCTATCATTCTCTCCCAGGTCGTGAATCGCGTGCCGCAATAACGACACTCTCGGCGTCTCACCAGCTTTCCCCCGGCCGCTCGGCGCGTATAGATCACGCGGAAGTGTCGGCAGCCGCATTTTCGGCATTGCAGGCCGCGCCGCGCAGCTGGTGAGGATTCAGGACGTTCGGTCATCGCCGTTTCCTCCGTTGAAGCTCAGCGAAACTGACACGCTGTGGCTTTGCGTGAACAACCGATTCCGTGCCGAACAGAACCGCGCCCTGGATTGACGCCGCCACGCCACAGCCAACCAAGCAGTCGAACCAGTGGTTGTCGGCCCGTTCGGGACGCAGTTTCCATTCATCCACAGTGCGGCCCCGGCCCTGCGTTTTCACTCGATATTCCGCCGTGAGATGGTCGGCAAAGAGCCGATGCTCGGCGGGTCTGCCGAATAGCGAGAGACAGCCTCGATCGCCCATTGACACGGCCAGCCGCGTGTGGACGAACGACTTCCAGTAGTTCGTATCGTAGACCACGTGCCGGACTGCACGCTTGCCTTGGACGTTCGGGATCCGCCAGTTATGGCCAACTCGGTCGCCCCGTTTTCGCTTGTATTCGGAAAACGGAACGCTTGAAGCACCGACATATCGACCGTGACTGGGAAGGACAACTCCCGCAAAATGGCTCTCACGGCAGAATTGATACACGACGTCCGTCGAGCTGCCCCAGTTGGCATCGATCAGGCAGCGATCGATACGCAGTTGAGCCCCGTCGTCCCGGGTCCACTCTCGCCCGAGGTAATCTTCGGTCAGTACCGTAAGTGCCGTGTAGATTGAGCCTTCGAGCCCTGCTTTGGGGGCTTTTGATGCGAGGGTCACGCGCGCATCGCGGAGCGTGAAATAGTCGCGTTGCTGGTCGGGCCACGTGCCATAGTCCAAGACATGTCCGGTGAAATCATCGCTCCACGCAACCACAACGTGGAACAGCAGTTTCTGCTGTACGTCGATGAACATGGTGACGTGGTTGGAACCGAGCGGCACATCGCGCCTGCTGCGACCGTTCGCCTTGCTTGCGATATCGTCGGTCGAGAGTTCCTCGTCGTCAAACGTCTCAGCAGGCAGAGGCTCGTTTTGATATTCGGCGAAAAAAGCTGCCTCGTTCTGAAGCCGCAAGTTCATCGCATGTTGGATCGCGGAAAGCTCGTCGTGGTTGAAACGCTCGGTCCATGCCACGACGGCACCTTCGTCCATTGCCTGGCGATTATCGCGATAGAACCCGGTTGCGTTTTTCAAGCCGCTGCCGGCGCGCAAGCCTTCGGCTCGGATTTCGGCATACCGTTCCCAGAGTTTCTCATTGGCCGGAAACCCATAAACCATCTTGGTTCGCTCGCCCTGCCACTGTGGGTGCTTGTCGCGGTTCAATAGGCGATCGGCCATATCATCGGGGCGGATCACCGTGCAGGGCATGATGCCGCTAATCTTCTTTCCCGGGCCGGCCAAGCCGAGCACGGCACCTGCCAGAATGCTCTCGCGCGTTGCACACTGCGACAGCGATCGAGCCGACTCGTCCGTTTGCGGATCGTCCAGAATAACCAGTGATGGTCTGACCGTGAGGCCGTCGGCCCGTTTGTATTTCATGCCGCGAATCCGCCCCGTGATGCCGGCCACCTTGATGATCGCCCCACTGGCCGAACTGGCCGGTATGGTGGGAAGCACGATCTCGCGAGCGGTCCATCCGATATGCGTTCGCTCTCCCTTGTAGAGTTGGCCCTTGCATCGGTTGGCAATCCCGTCGAGGCATTGGATTGGAAATACGACCTCGGGAAAGTCGTCGAGCAACAGATCGTTGCCATCCAGCTCCGTCTTGATCGACTCGAGCATATCCATCGCATGCCCTTCGTCCGAACCAACCAGGCAGACGAAGTCACGATGGCCGTAGAGCACGGCCCAGATGCAGGCACATTCACAGATGGTCGTCTTGCCCGATCCGCGCGGCATGGCCATCGCAAACAGCCCGCCGTGGAGCACGGCCTGCTCGATCTTCGCAATCACTTTCAAGTGGTCAGGCGACCACGGGAGATGGAATGTTAGCGGGAAGTACGACTCGCAGAAGAACCGAAAGTCCTGCGACGCCCTTTCCTTGCGCTCGGGATCAACAACTGCCGGCAGGTCGCCGATGTCCCGTCCCGCCTGCGCGATAGCGGCGTTTCGAGCGCGAGCCCGTTCCTTCACCGCTTCGTATGGATCACCCTCCGATTCGGGACGCGGTTCGTGCCGCACCTGGACCAGCCAAGCAACGTAGCGAAACAAGTCCACAGTCCGACCGTCGCCGATCCGAAAACCGGCTCGGGTGCGATGGCGATACAGTTGCCGGTCGTTGATCACCTCACCCAACGGCGTGGAATTCAACAATCGGCACAGTTCGCTCGGCCCAAGTTTTCGAGGGTCAATTGCCACGTCCCATCTCCCCCACCAGCCACGCGGCGTAGTGGACCAGGTTGATCGTTCCGTCCGGGTTCCGCGGCGCGCCGGCGTCGAGGTCGGCAACGATCTGCTCAGCGGGCACGCGCACCTTCGCGGCGGCCGACAGCAGTTTCGCCGCCTGTTCGACGGATAGGCGGTTGGGATCCAGGGACGTATCGCTCAACGCTCGCCTCCTTGCGCCAGAACTCGCCACGTGGTCGCACGGGTGGCCGCGTGGGGTATTCCGTCCGCCGTTGGCGATTCTTCCGCCCAAAGACGCCGCCGGGCGCGACACGTCGCCGACACGGCCGCCGCTGGGCGCATCTTGCCCCGTTTCACTTGCGACAAAACATGTCGGATTCCGGCGGAATGTCCGCCAGCCACGCTTGATGTGTTTCGCCCCGCATGGCTGATGTGTGACTGTCGTAACGCAAATCCCAACCACCAACGCAAAGGAGAACCCGTATGAACGCCCGCGAAAACCAGAAACCGAAGCTGAACGCGGAAGCTGCTTACGAAAACGCTCACATCGTCGCCCAAGACCTGGTCCAGCGAATCGGCGAGCTGCTCTTCGATCTGCCGGCGCCCGGCAACGACGAACACCCGATCAACTGGGCCGACGTCGGCAGCGTCAATGAGGTCAACAATCGCCTGTCTTCGGTCGTCGCCTTTCTCGAAGGCACCGAAGAGTAACCGCCAACCACGAAAGGGAACTTGACCATGACCATCGACGAATTGATCCAACGCCTCGAAGGGTACCGCGACGCGATCGGCGGCGACGCCGAGGTCCGTCTGATGACCCAACAGAACTGGCCCTTCGAGAACGAGATCGTCGGCCTCGCCTCGGGCGAAGAGATCAACGACCGCGACGACGGGGAAGACGAGGACGTCGATGAAGACCAGGCCGTCTTCATCGTCGAAGGACAACAGCGCTGCTGCGGGGCGGAGCGAGCCTGGGAGCGCGCCTACCACACACGAGACCCACCAGCGCGGGCGTGTGCGGGTCGGGCAGCG
>CAYNDU010000472.1:0-5006 GCA_964395615.1 uncultured Pirellulaceae bacterium
GGATTGCGAACTCCATTACGACCGTCCGTTTGCGGCCGACCATTGCGGCACATGCCGCGCATGTCTTGACGCGTGTCCCACAGACGCGTTTCCCCAGCCGTACGTTTTGGATGCCACACGGTGCATCAGCTACTTGACGATTGAGCTGCAAGGATCGATCCCCGTTGCCTTACGAGCGGGGATGGAGGACTGGGTATTCGGCTGTGACGTTTGCCAGGACGTCTGTCCCTGGAACCGGCGCCCGGGATCACGGCCGACCGGTGAAATGCCGCCGAGCGACGAATTGAATCCGCTGGCGCTATCCGATTTATTTCAGTTGGACGACGATCAATTTCGCAAGTTGTTTCGGCGTTCGCCATTCTGGCGTGCACGGCGACGGGGACTCCTGCGTAACGCGGCGATCGTGTTGGGCAATCAAGGCCGGGCATCTGACCTGTCCGCGCTGGACCTGTCCGCACTGCAATATGCGGCGGATGACGTCGAGCCACTGGTTCGGGCGGCCGCGGCATGGGCCCTCGGAGAGCTTCCTTCCAAGATCGCCGGCCCAACTCTTGCGGATCGCCTTGCAACTGAGAAGCACCCGATGGTGTTGGCCGAACTCCAAGAGGCTCTACGGTAGGCCCGATTTCAATTGCCGTCAGCCCGCCGCATACCAGCGGTCAAGGACCGCCTGCCAGTCGGCCTGGCTACGGACGCTGATAAATGCGGACCGGACGTCTTCGGCCTGCCCGTGGATCGCGGCATACTTGATACCGAACTTTCGCATGAGCGGACCGCACCGGTCGGGCCCGTAGAGTTGCAGGGCGAGCGCATAGTGTCGTTGCATCACCTCCCGCTGCTCGACAAGTGACGGCGAAACAGGTTTGTGGCCCGCGGCCAATTGTCGCGCCTGTTGGAAGATCCACGGGTTTCCAATCGCACCTCGGGCAACGGTGACCCCATCGACGCCTGTCGACTGCATCATGTTCAAACAGTCCTGTGCGGTAAACAGGTCACCACTGCCCAGAATGACTTGCCGTGGGAATTTCCGCTTAACCTCCCGCAGAAACTCCCAGTTGCTGGCACCAACGTAGCGTTGCCGAACGGTCCGTCCGTGGATTGTGGCGGCAGCAACACCTCGCCGAAAGGCGCCCTCGAGAATCCTGTAGAATTTGTCGTGGCTCTCAGACGAGTCGTCCATGCCTCGCCGCATCTTAACCGTAACGGGAATACTCGACGGAACCACTTCCCGAGTTCGTTCTATGATCTCCAGCGCGACGTCCGGCTGTCCTAAATGGAACCCGCCACGGCATCTTCCCAGGACTTTTCGGACCGGGCAACCAAAGTTGATGTCGATCACATCGAAGCCGGCCTGCACCAATCGGCGAGCGCCTTCGGCGAACTGGTCCGGTTCGGCCCCCATCAGTTGGCCACCGACCGGATGATCTTCGGAACTCTGATAGAGGAAATGCCGGGTCCGCTGTCGTTGCCGAACCTGGACCAGAAACTGATCGAGCATGACTTCGCACAGCGCATAGGGTGCCCCGAGTTGTCGAGCGACCATGCGCATGGCCCAGTCGCTATATCCGGACAGCGCGGCCTGGACAACCGGGAAATCAAGCCGGACCGGACCGATATTGAGTTCTTTCGGAATCGTTGTTGATGGTGCAGGCGGCACAGACGACATGCGGTGTTTTTGAGTTACAGCGGATTTGTTCAGTCCCATCCGAGCCCCAACCGATAAGCCTAAACAGGGCGCCCATCGTTCGGGAAGAGCAGCATGTGGGAAATCGCGATTAACAACTGGCCGTTCGTATTCATCGTGTTGGCCGTGTTTTTCGCATGGCTGGCCGGCAAACTCATGCTCAGCCAGGAACGACTCCCCTACGAAAAGCGTAGCAGCTTGTTGACCGAGGCGGAACTGGCGTTCTACCGCGTACTGTCCGAGGCCGTTGATGGCGACTGGGCCGTTCAGACCATGGTTCGGATGGCAGACCTGATTCGAGTTCGCCCTCAGACTCCAAAATTCCAAAGCTGGCAGAACCGAATCCATGCCAAGCATGTTGATTTTCTGCTTTGCAATCGCAAGACGATGGAAGCCTGCCTGGCAGTCGAATTGGACGACAAGACACATGGCCGGGCGGACCGAATTGCCCGCGACCGGTTCGTCAACCAGGCGCTCTCCGACGCCGGTCTGCCACTGCTCCGCGTCCCCGTCGATCAGGAATACGACGCCGAACAGCTGCGATCTCAGATCGAGCGCCACGTCGGCAACGGGCGATCGACGAAGAAAACGAAGTCGGCCAAACGTAAGACACGCTAAGCGACGACTTCCCGCGGCGGCTCATTCCGGCCGATCGTCCTACCGACCGCCCCACGACGTGTCCGACCCTCCCGAGGCTTCCTGGTCGATCCACGCCGGTCAACTACCGTTCCGGTCTTGTCGTCGCACCGCGATTCCCGAAAGCACGGGCAGTTTCGCTCCGTGACGGATAAGCTCGAGCGTCAGTTTGTCCTTCACGTCGATGTTCTCAAAGCGTTTCAGAACCTCGGTCTTCGATTGGCGGGCCTCGGCAAGAATATCAAATTGTCGCGCGACGACCTTTCCTTGCAGCTTGATGTCACAAACTCTTTCTCCCGGCTCCAGGTCCTTCAGTTCGGCAAAATGCAACTCGACCGTGTACCGGGTCGCGGGATCATCTTTACCAAGCAGAGGGATCTCGCATCGCTCCAACCCTCGAGCACCCGACGCACAGACCCAGGGCACTTCCGAACCGGACACGTCGATACGCTGATCATTCTCGGCATAGTAGCCCCCGCCGGGAGCGAGCTTGGTCCCAAGCTGGAAGACGTATTCCAGTCTTCCCACGGTATGGGGTCGCGGGTACGCGAACCAGAGCTGTCCCTGTGCATCGCGACGATCGCCAGGCGCGCCCAGGTTGATGGCCAGATGCTTGACCGGCAAACTGACGCCGCCGGCACTGTAGATTCGCCAGGTCGGGTGATCGGTCCGCGGTTCCATGACAATGGTCGCCGCCAGCGAGAACTGGCAGACGCATCCGGCGCTGGCTTCCGGCACCATGAGCAGTCCGTTGCCCGGGATCGCATTGACCCAACATCCGAGCCGTTGGCCGGCAAAATGACTCGTTCCGCTGTCGTTGTAAAGGTCGTAATAGCCTGTAAACCCGCTGCGGAAGAAGAGCATGTTTTGGGCGGCCGTGACCGGACCACAGTGGTGACCGGGCCGGCTGAATTGCCACTCCGTCAATTCTCCGGTGACCGGATGCTCACGCATCTTCGGCTCACCCGTATGAAGTTCGAATGCCCACGGTTCGGCGAAGATCTCGCTACCGACGATAATCGGCCTGTGCCGGTAATTGGCATCTTTGGCCCAGAGTTTCTTCCCCGTCCGGCTGTCTAGGACGACCAGGCGTCTCCGCTGGAACTGGCCGGACAAGAACTGTCGCCAGTAATGGCCATTGGCATTGGCTCCACAGATCAACACGTGTCCATCCTGGTACATCAGCGTCAAATTGCCCCCGCCAATCCCGACTCGACTACAGTCGGTCACATCGACCGGCTGAGACCAACGGACCTTTCCGGTCGAAGCGTCCAGCGCCACGGCCAATCGAACGTCGAGGCTCTTGAGTTCCGCTTCTTTCTTGCGTGCCGCGTCCGGGCCGAGCTTCTTTAGATCGGTCTTATCCTGCCGAAGGAGCGCCTCGCGTTCATCGCCGGTGATGGAACTGTCGATGAAGTAGACGCCTCCGTCGCCAATGGCAATCGTCACATGCAGGATGTTCTTACCGCGATACGTCCAAAGTCGTTTTCCGGTTTTCAGGTCAATGGCGAAGATCGCGTCGGTCGCCTTGCCGATTCGGAGTCCGCGCCGACGCTGGGACCGATCGAGTTCCTTCCGAACGGTGCTTGTACCGAACAACATGCCGTTCCAATTGGCGACGTAGCCCCAGATTCGCTTCACGCCGTCGCTCGACGGTGGCACTTTGAATTCAGCCGAGACCTTTCCGGTAGCAGCGTCCAATGCCGTGCATGTATCGTCAACGACGATGAACAGATGATCGTCGGACGCGGCCATATTACTCGTATCCTCGTTATTGAACACGCCGGTCCGAACCGCTCCCGGGTCCTTGTATTCCCAAAGGAACAGCCCGTTGTAAGCGTCGTAGGCCATGACGCTATCCACACCCTGTATGAACATCCGGCCATTGGCCGACAAGGGAGCGGCGGCCGCATCGTGCCGGTTGATCATCTTGGTGGGGCCGGGATCGCCGTACCACAGCACGCCCAGATCGCCACGTACTCGTTCGTCGCTACTGGTCATGGTGTTGGCCGCATCTCCATACTGGTGTGTCCAGCGACCGCTGCCTGGCAGCATGCCACGCGTGATCGAAACGGCGTTCGGCCAACGGTTCAACTCGCCGCCAAGCGGTAAGTTGATCGCCTGCAGGAGGTCACCGAGTAACGCCCGTGCATCGGCCGCCGGTAGCGACGAACGCTGGCCGGCCGTGAGATAGACCACGCCACCGACCGGCTTGACTCGCAGAGCGATCTGGTCCGGGTCACAATCCAGATGACCGGTGCGCACGAGCCGGTCGGACACCACCAGGTTGGCGAAGTAATTCGAGAACGGCATCTCGTTCAGGTCGCCCTGCACGATCGTGATCCGGGTCCCGTGCAAACCGACCTTGTCCAAGGCCAACCGCGAGGACTCGGCTTTCTCGGCGTCGGGTTCGATCCCATAAATGTGCAGGTCCGTTCGGCGAGCCAGTTCGTAGGCCAGCCGGCCCTGCTCGCTTCCGACCACCAGGCAATACCCCCGGCGAACGCCTGTCCGTTCGATGATCTCCTGAGCCACTTCGCCGTAGGTGGCGGTCCAGTCGTCGTCCGGATACGGCGAGTCGTCGGCCGGCGAGTTCACCTGCACCCGATGAGGCGAGGAAGCCTCCCCGGCGGCAGCGCCAAAACCGGAGACCTCTCCGGGTGTTGGGTCTACCAAAACCGGACCC
>CAYNDU010000473.1:0-5004 GCA_964395615.1 uncultured Pirellulaceae bacterium
CGAATCGCCGGTGGCAAGCTCAACCGAAGAGCATCTGCACGTAACGCTGCAATAACGAACCGGCATGCGGCGCGTCGTGGCATTCTTTTTCGAATTCAGCCATTGTCATACCGGCGATGCGCTCGACGTACTCGGGGTAGGCAATCAACCGTTCTAGCAACTGACTGCGATTCAGCTCAGGATGAAACTGCGTGCAGTAGATCGGTTTGTCCACGATTCGAAACGCCTGATTTGCGACACGCCCGGTCGAGGCCAGCAGGACGGCATCGGGAGGCAACCGGTCGACAATATCTTGATGGCCCATGTGGGCGCGAAACGGGCTGGGCAGTTGTCCGAACAGTTCGTCGCGTCGCCCGTTGTCCGTCACGTTGATTTCGAGCGAGCCGAGTTCCGCTCGACTCATGTCGGTGACCACCTCGCCTCCGAGGGCGCGGGCCATCGCCTGGAATCCCCAGCAGGAGGCAAACGTCGGTTTTGACCAGTCGTGCAACTCACGCATCGTCTCCAACGCCGCTTCCAACCAGTCGCCACCCTGGGCGACCGAGTAGTCGCCACTTCCGCCGAGCAAGACCAGATCGACCGCGTCAATATGGGCCCGATCGGGGACTCCGCTGAGCAGATTAAACACGCCGATCTGCCGGCGATCGCACTTCAACGCTCGAGCGAAGCAGTCGACTTCCTGCGACCGGATCGGATCCTCCGCATTGCGAACTTGAAGCAACAGGTAGCGAATTCGAGAATACATTGCGTGCCAGTCTAGCGTTTCTTGGCGAGAGTGAGATACGGGGAGTACTGCCGCGTTCTGAGCGATCGGACGGTGAATCTTCGCTCCCGCGGCATCCTGTTTCTTGTGACGAAGGTGGGCTGCCGTTGGGCAGGTGTCAGGAGATGGTTGTCAACCACTTGTACGTCATCGATCATGGCCTACGAATCGTCCTTCTCGATGAGTTCGAGGCACAAACGCCGAACCTCGGCAGGATTCGCGCTTGGGTTTTTTTGTCGCGCCTTGCCGATCAGGGCGCCGACGGCCTGAGTTTTGCCCGCTCGGACATCTTGGACAACTTGCCGGTTTTCATCGATCAGCTCGCGACACAGTTGTTGCAGACTGTCAATGTCCACCGACTCGAGCCCCAGACTGGCCGTCGCCTGCTCAACCGATTCCCCGGAATCGACCATTCGTTGGAACACATCGCGAGCCTGTGCGGTCGCCAGACGCGCGGCCCCCACGTCGGCAAGGAGTTTCCCGAGTTCGGTCGCCGTGATCGGGAACTCGGCCAAAGTCCAGTCATGTTCATTGAGCGTTCGAAGAACGTCCTGCTGGATCCAGTTGCCGGCTCGTCGTGCGTCGCCGGACGACTCGGCCAGTTGCTCGAAGTAGCCGACCATGGCGGGCCCCTGGTTTACAATGACGTCGGCATCGTAGGGATCGAGTCCGAACTGTTCGCCGAGTCGCTGACGGATCGCGGCGGGCAATTCTCTTAGCGTCGCCCGTATTTCGTCTGTCTCCTCGGTCGACACGTGGACCGGGACCAGGTCGGGCTCGGGAAAATAGCGGTAGTCGCTCGACTCTTCCTTGTGCCGTTGAGCGCGAGTGACCTGAGCGTGTTCGTCCCAGCCCCGTGTCTGCTTGGGCACGTCACCCAACGTCTGGCCCGTTCGTTGCCACTCGCCATGCTGGCGCTCGGCCTCGTACGCCAAGGCACGCTCGACGGCGCGAAAGCTGTTCATGTTCTTTACTTCCACAATCGGTGTGGCCACCGAACCGTTTGCCGTCGGAAGGTGCAGGTTCACGTTCGCGTCCACGCGCAGGCTGCCCTCCTGCATGTTGCAGTCCGACACGTCGAGGTAATTGAGCAACAGTTTGAGTTCCGTCAGGTAGGCCTTGGCTTCGAGAGCGGACCGCAGATCGGGTTGGCTGACGATTTCCAAAAGAGGTGTGCCGGTGCGATTCAGGTCGATTCGGCTGTCCGCCCGCCCCGACTCCTCATCGTGCATGCTCTTCCCGGCATCTTCCTCAAGGTGAGCGCGAATGATCCGGATCGGTCGTGTCTCGAATCGACCTCGGGGGTCGCGAATCTCCAAGTACCCGTCGCTGGACATCGGCAGGTCGAACTGGCTGATCTGGTATCCTTTGGGCAAGTCGGGATAGTAGTAGTTCTTGCGGTCCCATTTCGTAAAGGCGGGGATCCGGCAGTTGAGCGCCAGCGCGGTGCGCAGCGCCAGTCGAAACGCCTCGCGGTTCATGACCGGCAAGCTGCCCGGCAGTCCCGTGCAAACCGGGCATGTTTGAGAATTGGGCCGTGCGCCGAACTGCGCGCTGCATCGACAGAACAGCTTTGACCTGGTCCGCAGTTGCACATGAACTTCCAAACCAATGACTGTCGTGTAACTCGGTCCATTCATGGTAACTCCGGCTTTCGCGTGTGCCAGTCCGTAACGCCCTGATACATGGCAGCCGCGCGCAGAACTCGTAACTCCTCAAACGGCGGCGCCTGCAGTTGCAGGCCAATCGGCAATCCTTGTCGAGTGAAGCCGCACGGGATCGACATGGCCGTGGTTCCAGCCAGGTTCGTGGAGACCGTGTACAGATCCTGCAAATACATACTCAATGGATCGTCGCGTTTCTCGCCCGTCAGAAAAGCAGGTGTCGGGGTCGTCGGACCGATCAGTACGTCAGCCTGTTCGAACGCCTGATCGTAGTCCTGGCGAATCAAGCGGCGCACCTTCAGCGCCTTGAGATAATAGGCGTCATAGTACCCGGCGCTCAAGGCATACGTTCCGAGCATGATCCGCCGTTTTACTTCCGCCCCGAACCCTTCGGATCGTGACCGGCAGTACATTCGGACCAGTCTGCCGCCGTCAACCGACTCGTCGCCACGGTCGGTTCGGGCCGCGTGTGCGTCCGTCGATTGGGAGCCGGTCTGAGAAGGGGCGGCCCACGTTGATCTCGACGCACGATGCCCGTAGTGTACGCCGTCGTATCGGGCCAGGTTGCTCGACGCTTCGCTCGATGCGATCAAGTAATAGGTGGCCACGGCGTACCGAGCGTGCGGTAATGCCACGTCGGTGATCCGAGCACCCAGTTTTCGGAATTGCTCAATTGCCCCGCTCACATGCTCGCCAACCTGCTCGTCCAAGCTCCCTTGCAGGTGCTGCCGGATGACTCCAAGCCGGAGACCCTCGAGTGGCCGACGCACTTCGGTTCCGAAGGGAGGCACAGGCTGATTCACACACGTGGCGTCGCGAGGGTCGGCGCCGGAAATCAACTCCAACAAAGCCGCCGTGTCGTGAACATCGCCGGCCATGGGGCCAACCTGGTCAAGACTACTGGCGAACGCGACCAGGCCATAGCGACTGACGCGACCATACGTTGGCTTCAGTCCGACGATTCCACAGTAGGCGGCCGGTTGGCGAATCGAGCCGCCCGTGTCCGACCCGATGGCCCAGGGAGCCAGCCGAGCGGCCATGGCCGCAGCTGACCCACCACTCGACCCGCCCGGAACGCGCGATAAATCCCAGGGGTTGGCCGTCTTGCCTAACGCCCCGTTTTCGGTGGATCCGCCCATTGCAAATTCATCGAGATTCGTCTTTCCCAAGATAACCAGGCCGGCACGGCGAAGATGCTCAACCACCGTCGCATCGTACGGCGGGTGAAACGCCGCCAGCATGCGAGAGCTACACGTCGTTCGGCTGTCCTTCGTGCAGAGCACGTCCTTCAGGGCGATCGGGATCCCGTCCCAAGGGCTCAGCAACCTCTGTGCCGCTCGCCGTTCGTCCGATGCGGCTGCCGCCTGCAGAGCGGAATCGGTGAGAACTTCAAGGTAGGCACCGACCTGAGTATCAAGGCGGGAAATGCGGTCGAGGAAGGCCTGTGTGATCTCACGCGACGAACAATGGCCCGCCGCCAGCTGATCGCGAAGCTGGACCGCAGAATAATCGGTGAGCTCCATGATAGGCTTCCCTTTTCTCGAGTGTGACTGGTTCCGCCGCTCACGCGCTCAGCGGCATATATGGTTGTGAAGACGCCCACAACGTGACTCGGGCGGGGCCGCGTCCATGCCGTCGGTTGGCGACAAACGACCGCCTGACGACAGCGGCTGGAGAGTTCGCACGCCCACCGGGAACCGGCGGGTGTTTAAACGCGTGGGTCCGCAACTGGTGACGGATACGGCCCGTTACGAGACGGAATCTTCACCGAGAACCGCAGGCACTCGGTAGTATTCGCCGTCCTGGTCCGGTGCATTGCGCAAGGCCTCTTCACGGGGCAGGCTCGGACCGACCGTGTCCTCGGCAAATACGTTGCTCAACCGGGCCACGTGTTCCATCGGCTCAATGGACTCTGTGTCCAACTCATTCAGCTGTTCGACGTATTCTACGATGCGCCCTAACTGTTGGGTTAGTGCTGTGAGTTCTTCCGGGTCGAGTTCGAGCCGGGCAAGCAACGCGATCTTTTCGACCTCGGCGCGCGAGAGACTCACGATTTGGCCTTTGACTTCGTTGCGGATTTTCCGCTTTCCTTTTTCACGGCTGCGACTTTGTCGCCAGGCAGGTCGAACGGACGCTGCCTGACCACTCGACGCACTGCACCGCTTCGCAAACACTGCGTGCAGACGCGGGCCGTCTTGTTCGTGCCCTCGGCCGTCGTGATTCGGACACGCTGCAAATTCGGCTTGAACGTGCGCCGAGTGATACCGGTAATCTTGGTACCCACACCGCCCAGGTACTTCGCCTTTCCGCGTGTCTCGACCGCGTTGCCGACCTGGGTGCCTTTACCGCAGATTTCACAAACCCGAGCCATGGGGTTCCTCGTTTTCACTGAAGAATTCGCTGATGGAACGTCGTTTTTTCGTGACCACCGGGGCGTCGTTGCACCGCCCAAGGCCTACGAAAGACCCTACAGTATAGCGGCCGACACTGAACCTGCAACGCCTCCTTTGCGCCCCCTCGCTCGAGGGGTGCAGGAACGGGCTCGCGTAGCGGTTGGGCTGAGCAAGGTGTTCACTG
>CAYNDU010000474.1:0-4991 GCA_964395615.1 uncultured Pirellulaceae bacterium
GATAACCCGACCGGCGCGGCCCGCCCTCTTCCGCCCGTGGCCCGCCGCAAATCCAGCCACAGTGTCCGCGATCGACATGCGCGGTCGGTGCGCTCATGCATCACCTGGCGTTTTTCTTGAATGGTCCAGAGGATTCTTCCATGAACACTCATATCGGTACAACGGCTCGACTTCGACGGAAGCCGAGCGATTTGCGCAGCCGACGGTGGTTCGGCCCCGACGACGTTCGCGCCTTCGGACACCGTTCGAGACTCAAACAGATGGGGTTCTCCGACGAGGACTACCGCGACAAGCCGATTATTGCCATTCTCAACACGTGGAGCGAGCTCAACACGTGCCACTCGCATTTGCGTCAGCGTGCCGAGGATGTGAAACGGGGCATCTGGCAGACGGGAGGATTCCCGGTAGAAGTTCCGGTCGTGTCCTTGGGCGAGATGTTCATGAAACCGTCGACCATGCTCTATCGCAACCTTCTGGCGATGGAAGTGGAAGAGGTCTTGCGTTGCCATCCGGTCGACGGCGCCGTCTTGCTCGGCGGTTGCGACAAGACTGTGCCGGGATTGTTGATGGGAGCCATTACGGCCGACCTGCCGACGATCTACTTGCCGTCCGGGTTCATGCTCAAAGCACGTTGGCGAACGGAAACTCTGGGCAGTGGAAGTGATGTCTGGAAGTACTGGGCCGAGCGTTGCGCGGGCAATCTGGGTACGGAAGAGTGGACAGAGATCGAGAATTGTATTGGGCGATCCGCCGGTGTCTGCATGACCATGGGTACGGCCTCGACGATGTCGTCTCTTGTCGATGCGCTGGGCATGATGCTGCCGGGTGCTTCCTCGATTCCGGCCGTTGTGGCCGATCATCCTCGGCTGGCCACTGCCACCGGGCGCCGCATTTGCGAGATGGTATGGGAAGATCTGAAGCCGTCCGATATTCTCACGAACAAGTCGTTTGATAACGCGATTGTTGCGGATATGACGATCGGCGGTTCCACAAACGGCATCGTCCATCTGATCGCGCTGGCAGGTCGAGCCGGTCTGGAGCTCAACCTGGACCGGTTCGACGAGCTATCGCGAACAACGCCGGTGATCGGCAACATTCGGCCTTCTGGCAGCTACCTGATGGAGGATCTGTACAATGCCGGCGGCTTGAAAGCGCTCCTATGGCGTCTGAGAGACAAGCTGCACCTCGACTGCCTGTCGGTCACGGGCAAGACGGTCGGCGAGAATCTCAAGGACGCGCAGGTTTACGACGAGCAGGTCATACTGCCACTTGAGCAACCGCTGTCGGAGACGGGCGGTACTTTTGTCTTGCGCGGAAACCTGGCTCCCGATGGCTGCGTGATCAAGCCCGTTGCCGCCGATCCGAAACTGCGACAACACACGGGACCGGCGGTCGTATTTGATGACTATAACGACATGGATGCCCGGCTGAACGATCCCGATCTCGAAGTGACTGCCGATTCCGTGTTGGTGCTGAGAAGTGCCGGACCGCTTGGCGCTCCAGGCTTTCCGGAATGGGGCATGCTGCCGATCCCAAATAAACTGCTCAAGCAAGGTGTTCGCGACATGGTACGGATTTCCGATGCCAGAATGAGCGGCACCAGCTACGGGACTTGCGTGCTGCATGTCTCGCCCGAGTCGCACATCGGGGGCACGCTGGCGATGGTCCAAACGGGAGATCTGATCGAGTTGGATGTCGACGCTCGGCGCCTGCAATTACTGGTAGACGACGAAGAACTCAATCGCCGCCGCCGGCAATGGCAAGCACCGGCGCCCAGGTTCCAGCGAGGTTATGGCTGGTTGTACAGCCGGCACGTGACACAGGCACATCTCGGGTGCGATTTCGACTTCCTGCAGGGTGGGCGCAATACGAGCGAACCGGAAATTCACTGACGGGCCTAATTCACTGACGGGCCTGCGGTATCAGGAAGCAATAGACGCCCAGTGAGTTTCGCACGTAGAGTCGTCCTGAAACCAAGGCGGGGTGCGACCAGACGTCACGATCGTCTGACGGCACGTTCCCGAACAGATCAACGGTTGACACGACGTGCAGACGATTCTTGTCTGCTTTGAGCAATCTCAGGGAACCCGTTTGAGTTAACACCAGGAATCGATCATTGCCGGCCAGCAGGCAACAGTATTCCATGTAGGGGTCGTCAAAGCACTCCCACAACGTCTTCAACTGATCCTCGACGCTCAAGCATATCAGGCCGCCGGCACTACCCAGGACGATACTACCGAGGACGACGGGCGTCGAAGTGTCGGGGCTGAGATCGTTGTTCTGAGCGATGGGCTCGGGACGGATGTGACCTCGATTGTCAAAGTCGTAGAGCCGTGTCCCATTGTTCTCGGTGCTCACCAGCAACCGGTTACCGACCATGATCGGAGTAGGAACGTTGAAGTCCCCCTCGTATTCCGGAACCAACCGCCACAGCCGTTGACCATCCCGTGGATCCCAGCCACACAAGGCGGCGGCCTCGTAGCCAATCACCTGTTGCTGTCCGCGTACGCTCGCCTCGATCAGCGACGAATAACCGGGCGGATCGCCTGCCGTGACCCAGCGTGTCGAGCCGGTTTGCAGGTCGAGCGCTGCGATCGACGCGTCTTCGGCTCCCGGGTTGACCACCAACTTGTCGCCCACCACCAGCGGTGTCGAACAAAAGCCCCACGTTGGCACGCCGGTTGAAAAATCAGATGCCAGGTGGCGACGCCATCGAATCTTCCCGGTGGCCAACGCCACCGAATGAAGATCCCCAAAGGCGCCCAACAGGTAGACCTGTCCATCGTGAATGACCGGAGTGGCTCGCGGGGCATTGGTGAAGTCCATCTTTCCGGCTGCCGCGTACTCCAGCTTCCAAAACTCTTGACCGCTCATGCTGTCCAGACAACGAAAGATATCCTTACGGCCGTCGAGCGACTTGTCGGCTACGATCAGGTATCGGTCCTTCACGGCCAATCCGGAGAGTCCGTGCCCGGTCAAGACTCGCGACCAGAGAAGTTCCGCCGTCCTCGGCAGCTGTCGAGGGACGTGGCGACTGATCGCGTTCCGTTTCGGTCCACGCCAATCGGTCCAGCCCGACGCATTTTCCTCGCCGCCCGGCCCGCATACACGAACGAAGCCGTCCCGAGACTCGAGAGCCTCAAGCAACTCCCGGTCGGTACCGGCCTTCTGGAGCGCGCTCTGGAATGCCCGCTCCCGCTCGGCAGACAATCGGCCTGTGGAGAATACTCCGATGAACGGCACTGCCGATGTCTTGCCGACGACGCGCAAGGCTCCTTGATCGATCGTTCCACAACCCTGCAACAAAGGCATCGCATAGCCCGATACGACCGCTGCATCCGCCTCATGCTCGACCACCGCGACCGCGGCCGTCGAACAAGAAGAATCGACGGACGGCGCCGCCGGGATCGGTAAACCAAACACGTCGAGCGCGGCAAACGCCGCGGCGTGCTTTTCAACACTTTCCTCCGGACCAAAAAGTATGCGTCTTCCGATCAGGTCGGCAACCGATCTCGCTGGATCATCCTGGCGAACGACGAACATTCCTTCTTGCGATATTCGGCCTTCTCTGTCCGACAACATGGCCAACAGACGCACCGACAGCCTGGACCGATGTGCATCGTAGGCGACCAGTGAGGACTTGCCGATGATCAAGTCCAACTGTTCAGGTGGAGGTGTATTTGGTCCAAGCAAACTCTCGGCGTAGGTGACCATCACGGGGCGACCGAGTTGCTCCTCGAGGAACCGGGCGAATCGATCGTAGTCGCGTTGGGCGTACCCACCGACACAATCGCAGGCAAGACGATTACAAAGCGGGTCCATTACGGCAACGTGAATCGCATCGGGCGACCAAGCCCCAGCGTTGGAGGCAAGACCGGATGCCAGGAGGCAGAATATCGCCATCCAGAGAATGTCCGCCCTGGGTGGACGGGGCCGGAGACCATTAACAAACATGAGTCATCTCTGCGGAGTACAAGAAGCGTCGCTCAGTTACCCACTCCGCGGAGTGCCGTCGATTTCCTCGCCAAAACTCGAATGATGTTCTCATGCACGTCCGTGACGAAGACGCGATCACCGTTCGGAGTGACCGCAATGGGAATGTGGCAGCAGGTGGACGCGAACCGGCTGCCCCGTGTGAACCGCGGCGTCTTGAGATAACCGACCAGGCCCAGGAATTCTCCATCACGCGTATATCGTTTGACTCGTCCAAGACCCGATTCGGCCGTGTACAACGTTCCCGAAGCATCAAAATCCAGATTCATTGGATTGCAGCATCCACTGAATTTCTGCAGGTCATCCCGGCTCTTGGAACCCCACTTCTTGATTCCTTGCCCTTCCCGATCGCAGAGGACGACTCGAAAGGCGGCATTTTCCGCCAGGTAGAGTACGTCGTCGCGAAAATAGATGTCGCAGTGCTGGCAGCAACCGCGTAATCCCTCGGCCAATAATGTCGGGTTTGTCAGATCTCGATCGTATCGATAGAGCCGGGCTTTTGACGAAACGCTCCAGCCCGAGCCGAACGTGACGAAGACCGCGTCGTTTCCGACCGCGACACCCGAAACACCCGGCGGGTGCGATCCACCCCGTTGTGGAGGCGCATCATTCGCAGACGACTCAGGAAGTTTGACCCTTTTGATTAACTTCCCTTCCGATGTGAGACGCGCGATCTGCCCTTCGCCGGCACAATAGATCGTCCCGTCATCGGCCAGATCCAACATCTCAGGCGCCAACTCAACGTTAAACGTCTCCAGCAATTCGCCGCTCGGGCGAATGACCTTGATCGAACGATCGCCGATATCGGCCGCCAGCAGGCAACCATCGGATCGAAGCCTGAGACAGTTCAGGTCCTTGAAGGTGACCGATATCGGATCGACCTCGACGTGGGTAGCCGTTTCGGCACCGACGTCCTCGGCTGGAGGGTGGCGCACCGCGGCGCGTCCGTCGCCGATATTGGGTTTTCTTCACAACGTCTCCTGCGCGGGTCTGTTCGG
>CAYNDU010000475.1:0-4954 GCA_964395615.1 uncultured Pirellulaceae bacterium
GTGCGAGATTCGATGTGGCCAAGGCATGGCGTGGACGGGCTACTTGCATCGCCGATTCGTGCCGGTGATCACTTCAGCGGGCTCGTGCGATCGGACCACGGAAACCGGGTAGCCTGTTTCTTCAATCGTTGGTCGACAAACGATGCAATCAAACGGGGTACGGACGGATCGAGACCGCGCGCATTGAGAAGACCGATTCCTCGCAACGAAGTGTTGGGAGTAATCAGTGCAAGATCCTTTTCAGGACTGTTGGCGTGGTATTTCTCGAATCCCTTATGGATTCGCTTGGCATCGCTCAGACTGGAAGAATCGTTACTGCCGGCAATGATCATTGCTGAGAGCCGTTGAAGGGCCACGCCATTGCGCGACGACAGTGCCAAACGGGTCGTGACTCCCTTAAAGGACTGTTCGGGTGAGACGAGCACCAGCGCCTTGACATCCTGACCCCGCTTGATGGAAGGAAGCGGTGCGATGCTCCAGTCGTAAACGGACCAATTCAACGCGAGCGTGCCGCCGAATCCGATGCCGACCAGGCCAAGCTGTTCAATGTTCAGCATGCCCTCGTTGTTTTTTTCCATCAGAAACCGCTTCGCAGCTTCAATATCGTTTCCTATCGACTCAACTGCCGGGCGTTTCATCTTGTCGCGGTCGATCGTGATTTCGGGCTGACCGGGAACCGGGCCGCGCGCGAGCGTGCTGCGACCGTGGCCACGCAAGTCGGGCACGAGGACAGAGTGTTTCTGGCGTTGCAGGTAGAGTGCCAGCGGCTGCAGCTCGCGGCGGTTGCCGTCCCAGTCGTGTATCAGGATCAGGGGCACAGTCGTCTTACTCTCGACGCCCGGATAATACGTACAGCGCAGGAGTACTCCGTCCTTGGTGACCAGCGTGAGGTCCTCGTATTTCGGCTTTTCGGCCGGCGTCTTTCGGGCCGGCGGTTTCTTGGTTTGTGCCTGCGTCGTGCAGGCGAGCAATAAGCCGACACAGAGCGCCACAAGGCCGTGCAGTGAGCGCCGTGGCCCGTTGCTCAGAACGTTGTCTTCGTCATTGGAGTGGATTCGAAGCAGCATGGTATGAAAACTCCTTATTGGGCCCCGTTATCGTCCATCCTAAGGGCCCCAACCTCTTCCGTCAACAAAGTTTACGCCACGGTTCCCGCTCCTTTCTCTTGCACAGGAGGCGGGATTCAGTGAGAATGAAAGGTGCTTTTCCAACTCCGCCTGCGCCCGCCTGTCAGGGCCACCGGTCGTACGTGATCGACCCGTCGAGAGGCGGTAGGTTTCTGCGAAACGGACGTACCGCCGCAGGCGGGGCGACGTGGTCGACGGCAAGAAAATGTTGGAAACGGCAGGTAAGGTCGGTCCGAAGGTGTGGCGTTCGGGCCGGTCCGAGGTCGGGAACGGTGAGGGAGGTGCACTCGTGGACGGTATGAATCGGCAAGAATCTTCTGGCTCGGATGCGTCAACGCAAGAGTCCTCGGCCGTCGAGGAAAAGGCGGTACCGATCTGGGGCGGCGACCTTACCGCCATGCTGGCCAGCCTGCTGTTTCATCTGGTGCTCCTGGTGGCCCTGGGACTCATTCCCGCGATGCTCGAGCGTTCCGAGGAACGCCTTTCTCTGGCGTCCCCTGATTTGGACGATGATCAAATTGTTAAGGAAGAACGGGTACCCGACGAACTGCATTTCAGTGACAAGCCAAGTGAACAACTGGGTGCGCTGGGGACTGCCGACGCGGGACTGGCTCTTTCCCTTGCGGCCCATGTGCGTGACGAAGTCGATATTCCTAGCCCGGTCGAGATCCTCGAGTCGATCGACGACGGCCGTATCGAAGTGAATTTTCAGGTCATGCAGCCGCAGGCTCCCCATTTTGATCAGCATATCGTGGTCAAGGGATCGGTCGGGCAAACGGTCACGGGCGCGACGGGCGCCATCGACCGTATCACGCACGAGATACTCATGTCACTGGAGGACCGTAAGACTCTGGTGGTCTGGATGTTCGATCAGTCGGGCAGTTTGTACCGGCAGCGCCAGGAGATTTGGAAACGCTTCGATCGTGTTTACGAAGAGTTGGGAGTGATCGAAGGTGCGGGGAGCCAGGCATTCAAGAAACATCGAGACAAACCGTTGCTGACTTCCGTCGTGGCGTTTGGCAAGGGTGTCTCGCTCAGATTGAAGAAGCCGACCGATAAGGTAGAAGAGATCAAACAGGCCGTCCGGGAGATCCCGTTGGACGACTCCGGGACCGAGCGTGTCTTTTCGGCTGTCTTCATGGTGGCTCAGGAATATCAGCAGCTACGGGTCCCGGCGGGTTCGAAAAAGGAACCCGAACGTAACGTGATGATGATCGTGTTTACCGACGAGGCGGGCGATGACCAGGATGGGCTCGATCCCACGGTGCGCATCTGTCAGAAATTTGCAATGCCGGTTTACATCGTTGGAGTGCCCGCCCCCTTTGGCCGACGCGAGACGCTCGTCAAATGGGTCGACCCCGATCCTAAATTCGATCAAGCGCCCCAGTGGGCCGAAGTACACCAGGGACCCGAGTCGCTGTTGCCCGAACGGATCCGGTTAGGGTTTTCAGCGGTCCCCAAGGACGCCCCGCCCATCGATTCCGGATTCGGCCCCTTTGCCCTCACCCGCCTGGCGTACGAAACGGGAGGGATCTACTTTGCCGTTCATCCCAACCGTCGCCTGGGGCGACGAGTAGGACGAGGTGAAACGGCCGCTTTCTCAGCTTACCTGCAACAGTTTTTCGACCCGGCGGTTATGCGAGAATATCGACCCGACTATGTTTCCCAGCGCGAGTACGTGCGCCGAGCGAACGCCAACCGCGCGCGGGCCGCGTTGCTCGAAGCGGCGCAAAAATCCTGGGTCACACCAATGGAGGATCCCGAGTTGCGGTTTGTTCGACGCGATGAAGCCGCCTTGGCGAATGCCCTTACGGAAGCCCAGAAACAGGCCGCTCGACTTGCTCCTCAGGTCAACCAACTGTATGAGTCGTTACAGCGCGGCGAAGCCGATCGTGAAGATGAGTTCTCACCGCGTTGGCAGGCCGGTTTCGACCTGGCCATGGGGCGCGTCCTTGCCGTGAAAGTTCGCACGGAAGCCTATAACGCCATGTTGGCGAAGGCGAAACGAGGTTTGAAATTCAAGTCGCCCGAGAACAACACCTGGGTACTTCAACCGGATACGACGATTGAGGTCGGTAGCCAGATGAAGAAACTGGCGACGCGCGCAGGTGAATACCTGCAACGTGTCGTCCGCCAGCACCCGGGAACTCCGTGGGCCGCGCTGGCGCAGCAGGAACTCTCCTCACCCTTCGGTTGGAAGTGGACTGAGATCCGCACGGAGATGCCCGCTCCCCGTGTCGCCTCCGCATCGCCCGCCGGCACTCCGCGCCCGCCACGAAATGACACGAAACGAAAGCTGCCCCCCCGTCCGCCACGCCGCAGCCCGCCCAAGCTTTAAGTCAGGCAACCCGCGGATATCTCTCGTAATTCCTGACTCGTCAGTCCAACTCGACGATCAGGCCGCGAAACGGTTTGCCGCGACGGCCTGATCGTGGACTCCCCTCTCGTGACCGGCCGAGTCGTTCGGCCGAACGCACTTCGACCCTGAATACGTTGTCTCCCGTGACGAGTGGTACCAAAGCACGTGGTGCGAACTGAAACGTAGCGCGAATGTCAACACTTGGTGGACGTTGCTGAGTTCTTGCTCCGGAAGATGCCGGCAGCCGAAGCCAAAACTCGTAGGTTGCCGTCGGGCGAGCGGCTAGCCAGTGGCCGGCATCACCCGTCCACCGCTCACCGTTGCGCAATATCGCAAGCGGGGTCCACGACCGGCGATCAGAAGAGATGGCCGGCGTCCAGGGTTCGCGACCGCCGGGCGCCAGCTTGCCGGAGATGTCGGCTCCCAGCAAAACATACGGCCAATGAAAATGAACGACGTGCTCGTCCGAGTCGGTAGCGTTCCCGTTCGCAGATAAACGTAGTTGTAGCCGGCCGTTCCCGAATTTCGGCGGCAATCGTTGATCGGAAAACAGTCGCCGGTGAACGCTTCCCTGCGGACGGAAGTCGAACTCCACTCGATCGCCGGGGCCCAGCGTGGGAGTCAACGTCATGGGGTTCGATCTCGCCGCCTGGAAAGGGCGATTGTCGGCGGTTGTGGTGTAGAGCCGAGCGATCGAGGCCGTGTCGCTTCCGATCGGATCACGTGCCGAACGCGTGATCAACTCGGGATGCTCCTGCAGATACTCGACGCCGGCAATCCGGCCATCGTCACGACGGTAGATCACCTGGTGATCCGGATCAAACATGTGCCATTCGCCGTCATAAAACGCCTCGGCGACCACATGTCCACTCAGTCCGTACGAACGAGTTTTGAAGCCGGCGGCGGTTGCCAATTGACAGAACACCGCGGCGCTATCGTCACAGAAACCGTATCCATAGACGTTGACGAATCTCACGGCATCATGCACTTCCCCGCCTCCTTCGGCCGGATAGTCGTGATAACGCCAATCCACGAGGAATTGCCAGATCGCCACGCATTTCTGCTCGGCACTCATCGTCGGCCGAATCAAACTGGCCAGCATGCCGTCAATGCTCGTCAGGTCGGGTGTCCCGTTTCGCTGCATCGAATACGTTACCGGAATCACGAGATCGAGATTCTGCACCACGAGTCGGCGTACGGAGGTTGACTCGTGTTCACCGACGTGAAGTTTGAGCAGGTTCGTTCCGAGCCCCATGCGCTGCGAGAGTCGATGGTCCTCGGACGGTGCCCACGCCATCACGGTTGTCAAGATGACGAGTGGCCCGAGGATCGAAAATTTCTTCCGCCGCATTTGGATTCACCTCTGATCTCTGCCGCCAAAGATCATTGTATGCGAATTCGAAATCCGATTGCTCCCCCACCAAACCGCGAATCGCACGCAGCTGCCCGGCGCTGCGCAAGACTCGAA
>CAYNDU010000476.1:0-4949 GCA_964395615.1 uncultured Pirellulaceae bacterium
CCTTCACCTGAAGTCGTGAGACATTGTACGAGCTACGTAGCTGTCAATGAGGTCTTTGCGTTGGATGATGTCCTGCCGGTTACGGATACGGGTGGGTCCGAGGTTCCGTCGTACCAGGTGTATCTGGTGTTGGCGTGGTTGAAGAAGGTGGGTTCCGTGGAAAAGAAGGGAAGGGACGGCTACGTGATTCTCGACGACTCCTTGTCCAGTGGAGGTCTTCAAACTCTTTGGAGCGAACTGCCGGAGCGCGCGCAATGACGATGACAGCGACAGAGACTCAGGCGTCCAAAGAGACCGAAACGCTTGCGCTTGAGCTTCTCCACGCGGATTCCGAGGAAGAGGGTGTCGAGATCCTTGCTCGCGACGGGGAATCAGACGAGCGAGAGCTCTTGCCGCTCTCACGATCGACGGCCGCTCGGCTCGCACTCAGCCCCCGGGCCGCCGTTGACAACAGAGACCTTCATGGTTGCTCCCTGGTGGCTTTCGATCGCGGGCGCCCTGGAAACGACTCGTCAGGCGGCCTCTCGCAATGGCCGGGCAGCTGTGATGGTGGGTGTCTCCTGAGGCTCGGAGAATGAACGACGCAGGTGGAGCCGCGTTTCTTCATAGGCACAATAGATGGTCGGGACGATGAACGTCGTAAACGGCTCGACCAGCATGCCGCCAAAGACAGGCAGCGCCATTGCCCTGGCGACATCGGCTCCACGTCCCGTCGACACCAGCACGGGGATGAGGGCAGCGATGGTCGTGATGGTCGTCATCGTACAAGGGCGAATCCGTTTGAGTCCTGCCTCGTAGATGGCTCCGCGCAGTGCTTCTACCGTGTCGCATCGGCGTCGGCGCAACACCTGTTGAATATAGGTAGCCATCACCACTCCGTCGTCGACGGCGACTCCAAACAAGGCAATAAAACCGACCCACACGGCCGTGTTCATGTCAACTCCCATCACGGCGACAGCGACCATCCCGCCGGCAAAGGAAACGGGGATCGCGGAGAAGACGACCAATGAGATTGGGAAGTTCCGAAAATTGAGGTAGATCAACAGCAAGTTGATCAGGATCACGAGGGGCACGATCCAGGCAAGACGGCGATTTGCTTCAATCTGGTTCTGAAACGAGCCGACCGGCTGGAGCTCGAAATTGCCTTTGGGAAAGGCCAGGGCCCCATCGGCTCGAGCCTGCCGCAGAGACCGCATCACCGCCTCGACCGTTTCCAGATCGCCGGCCATTCCGGAGGGCGAAAAAGCGACGTGGGCCACGAGTCGTGCATCTTCGCTATTGATGGCGCCCGGCCCCCAGGTGGTCGAGATGTGAGCCAATTGGCTCAGGGGCACGACTTCGCCTCCCGGCGTGACAACCGGCACCTTGTCCAGATCGTCCATTCGTTGCCGAACGTCGCGTTGATACCGGATCTGAATCGGGTACCGCTCGCGTCCCTCGACCGTCGACGTGACGTCGACGCCGCCGAGTCCGGCCGCTACCAACTGGTTCACCATCATGGTCGACATACCGTATCGGGCAGCCTGCCGCCGATCGATATCAAATTCGCAATACGGTTTTCCCATGACCACATCGGGATTCACGGTTCCGGCATTCACGTGGTTGTCCGACTTCAGGTGCTGGGCAACCGCCTGGGCAGCCTGGGCCAGACCCTTGAGTGTATCGCCGTAGATGCGCACAGCCATTGAGGCTTTTATGCCGCTCTGTAACATCACAACTCGTCCCTCGATCGGTTGGAGCGGCGACGCCGGAGTGACGCCCGGAAGTGTGGCAACGCGGTTGATTTCATCCCAGATTTGTTTCGACGTAGTACCCGGTCGCCATTGCGAACGCGGTTTGAGCATCACGTACGTCTCGACCATGGCAGCGGGCGCCGGGTCCAACGCAGATTCGACCCGCCCTATTTTCCCCAGCACATCCTGGACCTCGGGAATGCCGCATATCAGGGCGTTCTGCGTCTGAAGGACCTGCATGGCCTGTGTGAAACTGGCGGCCGGGTAGAGGCTTGGCATGTAGAACCAACTGCCTTCATCCAGGGCAATCCAGTCGTCTGACTTCAAGCCGGTCATCACGTGTTTGGCGCGCACATAACCGGGCACATCGTTCAAATCGGCGCCCAGCATGGCAACGATCTGTTCGACCGGTCGCAACACCGTGGGCAGTCCCCACCAGGCACCCAATCCGACAACGATCACGATGGCCGGAATCGAGAGCATGGCCAGTTTGTGGCGCAGGGCCATTCGCAGCCGCCCGGCGTACAGAAAAAGGACCAGGCGGCTCACCGGATTGGCTTCAACCGGATAGAGACGTTCCCGAGTCATCCACCAGCCGAGTAACGCACCCAGCAGCGTTGCGACCGCGGTGGTCATGGCAGGGGGCAGGCCGAATGTCTTCTCGACGCTTTGGCTCCAGACGAACAGCCCCAACAGGCCTGCGAGCACCGCGGCCGTGAGTGTCCCCAGCAACGCCGTTCGGCGGCCCGGTCGTGAACTCTTGAGAAACAGACGGCAGAGCATGGGAACGACGGCAACGGCCACAATCAAACTCGCTGCGAGGGAAAATGTCTTGGTCCAGGCCAGCGGTGCAAAGAGTCTGTGATCACGACCAGTAAGAAAGAAGACCGGCAGAAAACTGATGATCGTGGTGCTGACGGCAGTCGTGATGGCAGGCACGACTTCAGCGGCCGCGTCGCGGATAACACGCAACCGGCCATTCGCGCCCCCTTCGGCACCTGTTGCTTCCCATTCCGTCAGGTGTCCGTAGATATTCTCGAGAATAATGATTCCCATGTCGACCATCGTACCGATCGCAATGGCAATCCCTGCGAGTGACATTATATTGGCATCAACGGAAAAGACCTTCATGGCCACAAAGGCGATCATGACCGCCATCGGCAACGTGATGGCGATGACGAGACTGGCACGAATATGGAGCAGGAACAACACCATCACAGCGATCGTGATCAGTACCTCGTGACTCAACGCATTGGATAACGTGGCCACGGTTTCGTCGATCAAGCAGGTGCGGTCATAGACGCCATGAATCTTGATCCCGTCGAGTTCGTGTTCGAGGGAAGCTATCTTGTCCTTAACGCGAGCGATAACTTCCCGCGGGTTCTCGCCGTACCGCATGACGACCACACCACCCACCGCCTCGTGGCCGTTGAAGTCGAGCGCGCCGCGACGGAATGAGGGCCCGATCTGGACGCTCGCCAGATCACTTACTCGAATCGGGATCCCACTGCGTGAGGCCACAACCGTCTGTTCGATCTGCGCAATGGTCTCCTGCTCGGTCTTGCCCGAGCCGATAAAGCCCTTGCCGCGCACAATAAACTCCATGCCACTCGACTCGACCGTCTTGGCCCCGACTTCGACGTTGGACTGCCGGACCGCTTCGATCACTCCGGCCAATGGCAAGCGATGGTAACGCAAGGCGTCAGGGTCGACCTCGATCTGATATTGTCGTATGTACCCTCCGATCGAAGCGACTTCGGCCACGCCTTCGACCGATTGCAGAGCGTATTTGACGAAATAGTCCTGCTTGGATCGCAGCTGAGCCAGGTCCATGCCGGGGGGCGCATCGAGTACGTAGTAGTAGATCTGGCCGAGAGCCGTCGCATCGGGCGCAAGAACGGGTGTGACCCCTTCGGGCAAACTGCCTGACACCGTCGTCAACTGTTCGGCCACTCGAGATCGGGCCCAATAGAAGTCGACATCATCGCCAAACGTAACTTGCACAAAGCTGAACCCAAACATGCTCTTGCCCCGGACACTTTGGGCGCCCGGAACGGCCTGCAACGCAATCGACAGGGGATAGGTTACCTGATCCTCCATGTCTTTCGGCGATCGACCATTCCACTGGCTGAGCACAATCACCTGGTTCTCGCCCACATTCGGGATGGCGTCCAATGGGACTTTGCCCGTGGCGTACCACCCATAAGCCACGACGGCAACCGACGCGATCAAGATGACGAGCCGTTCGCGAATGCAGAAATCGAGTATTTTCCGAACCATCGGGTCAACCTCAATCGATTGCTGGACAATGAGAACTACGGCGATGACGGGGTCGCACGATGACGGGGGCGCGCAACGAGCCGGGCGCTTAGATAACGGAGTCGCGCGAGTCGGCAACAGGACGCTCGGGAGACGAGCTCACTGACGCTGCGCACCTGACGCGATCATCAGCCCCATGCCATCGGCGCGCAGCGGTCCCGTTAGCAGCAGAGTTTGCCGAGCCCGATGCAGCGTCCCAGAGCCGATCGAACCGGCGCGGGAGCCTCGGGAATATGGGTGGCACCGAGGAATCGTCCGGCGGAAGAGTCCAAATTGACCTTCATGTCGCGCGGACCGTCGAGCGTTCGGTCACGACCCGATTCCTGCTCGGTCGCACACGAGGCTGGCGGTGCCGGCTGTGGGCCCGAGGTCTTACACATGCATCCGGCATTGCACGAGCATGTATGCGGCCGAGTCCGATTCCCGGAACGTGCACAGCACGTGGGCTCGGCAACATCCCGATGAGACCGGCAACAGGCCGGTAATCGAGGCCGACAGCAGGAACTGGACGCATCGAAACTCTGATTCCGGCCGTCCGGAGCGGCCGCGTTCTGACACCCGCAAGCGGTCCACGGAACGCTGGGCCAAACCATGACGAACATCAACAGCCAGGTGCTAATGCGCAAGGCTCGGCCGTTTTGGATGATCGAGAGCATGTGGCAACGCAACCTGACAAGCGGAACCAGACTATTATCGCAGGTTGGCTATCGGCTCAGCGACCCGCTCGGCTTGAGTCCGATTTTTTGAGAATCCACGAACAACGGCTGGCAGGGTCGTTGCGCTGGAGGACTGCGCTGCGGACAGCGCGCTGGTCTGTTCTTGCGTATTGCAGGCGTTCTGCGTGCGCTGGAGGCAGGTTCTTGTCACGATTCGGCAACGGTCTGACCCGGTTCTGTC
>CAYNDU010000477.1:0-4946 GCA_964395615.1 uncultured Pirellulaceae bacterium
AATCCTGCATTGAGCTTGATCATGGGAAAGTCCTTTCTGGATTGGATAGGGTGGTAAATTGATCATCTGGATCGTGCTGGCAATCGATACGTTTTCGTGGAATGTGAGGGTGAGGAATGTTGGAAGGGATCGGCTTGATTGCGTTGGGCTGAGTTGTTCATCTCTCTGGCGTAGAGGGGTTCTGACCGATGAATATAACGAACGTTGAAACTGCTTGTCATCGGGATACTCATGATCAGGCGAGGTACCTCCACAGGTGGCGCCTATACAGGCGCATTGTCTTGTAACTGCTTGTTCCGACGCATTCCATCTGAAAAAAGGCAATCCCAATCGACGATTGGCTCATGGGTAATCCAAGGGGGGCATAGATTTCTCGCCGCAAATATTGGTGCGAAATAGTCCCAAATCCCTTGACTTCGAATGCGATGAGTCGCTATTATCGGCCTCAAGGTCGGGGGTAGGCAATGCTCGTTCTGATATCAAGGCTCGGCGGAATCACGATCCTCTGCGGACTCAGGATCGGGGAGACGCAGGCATGTTCTCCAATAGCATGAAAGATGAGAGGAGTGAATCATGGTTGTATCATTGCGATATGTTTCCAAGGTCTGGGCTATTTTTCTTGTCGTAGTCTTTGTATCGGGAAATGGGGTTGCATTTACGATTGCCCCCTCCACGGCTCGACTCGCGCTGGAGGCGACCGGCTTTGCGGCGCTTGGAGCGGCTATCGATGATCCCGCACAGCAGACGGGGCCTGATGAGGATGACGACGGTCAGGATCCCCAGGTGGACGATGACGACCCTTGTGGCCCCTCATCGAATGTGGGTTCCGGTTCGGCGGGTCCGGGCCTTCATGTAACCATTGCCAAAGGCAATGTGTGGACGACCATACCCGTTCTCAAGACCTACGGCGGCGATGAAATCAGCCTGGACTTGACGTTGCAGTATGACAGCCTTCGTTCCTACGAAGACCGTGGACTCGGTTACGGTTGGACACACAGCTAAGACATCTGGTGGTACGATGTTCCGGCCAGCGGCGCTAACCCACGGAAGGTCGTGGTTGTGGACGGCGACGGGCGTCGCAATGCATACCGGAAGGCCGTAACCGCCGATCTGTTCTTAAGGCCGCCGGGGCGTGATGCCGAACTGATTTGCGTGGGAACTAATTGCGATGATCCTATCTACGAATTGCGCTTCACGAGCGGTACTCGCTGGACTTTCGGTTCAAACAATCGAATAAGCGAAATCGTGACGGCCCGTGGCCTCACGACACGGTTTGATTACGATGTCACCAGCGGTCATCTCGACCAGGTCACGGATGGCTACGGCCGCGTGATCGCCTTTCAATACGATGCCACCGATCGACTGTCGCAAGTCACGGACCCCGACAATAAAGTGACAACATTCTCCTATGACGACCCAGGTCAACAAGGTCACCTGCGCTCCGTGACCGATCCGCTTTCGAATAGCATGTCGTTTGAGTATGAGGTCTATACCATACCCGGAACAACGACCACTCTCCACCGGATCACACAGGAAGTACTCAAGAACGGCCGGACGTTCACCTGCTCGTATGACGATACGCTGGGAAACATGTCGCGATCGCTCAAAGCAGTGAAATCCGACGGCACTGAAGAAAATGTTGTCAGCATTTCGTCTTCGACTTTTCCCCAACAGCGTTCTGAACTCCTGCCCGTTTCGCCGACCGACAACTCGGTCACGCTGACAGACGGACGCGGTGCGGTGTGGACGTATCAGCGTAACGAATGGGGTCAGCTGATTCAAAGAGATGCCCCCAGCCGGAACGATACCGGCTGGACTCTCGGTCATTGCCAACTATGGAGACAATCCTAACAACTTGACAACACTCAATCGGCTGGTATCGACGCGCGATGAGCGAGGATATTGGAGATATTATGAGCGGGCTCCTACCGGTGTGCTCACGAAGAGCACCGACGAGGAGGGGCATCAAACAACATACGACTACGAAGATCCCGCATTTCCGGGCCTCCCCACGAGAAGGACTGAACCGAGTGGTGCTATCTGGGAGTACACCTACAACGCCAACGGCGACCTGGTTCAGGCCAAGGATCCGATTATTGAGGTGCCCGACAAGGTTCACACGTATGTCTACACGTACCTCCCCGACAATCTCGGTGTACCGCTTGGCGCACCCTTGCGGCCTGGACGACTCGACACCGTGACGCTGACTAATCGTAATGGTCACACCACCGTCTGGCAGTATGACACCCAGGGCAATCTTCTGAGTCATACTGTCGAGGTTGGTGCGGGTGAACCTGCCATTGTGACGGAGTATCAGCACGATGCCATGGGACGTCGCACACTCGTGACAGCCCACCGCGGCGACGGGACGGATTCCGTCACCCAGTATGAATACGATCCGCTCGGGCGGGTTACGACGAACACAGACGGTTTCGGAACGCTCGATCTAATCACCGAGTATGCGTACGACGGACACGGTCTCCTTGAAACCGTCACCAACCCGCGTGGCATTGTGACCCAAAACGAGTATGACCATCGCAACCGCCGCGTGAAAACGATCGAGGACTTCGGAGCAAGCGGTCTCAACCTCGATACACAATTCTCACTCGGCGGTAATGGCAACGTGATTGGGGTTACGGATGCCAACGGCCACGCGACGATGTACGAATACGACACTCGCGACCGCTTGATCAGATCAGTTGATCCCGAAGGCTACGAGACCCTCTACGGCCGAGATCCGGAAGGGAATCTGATCCTCCGCGATCGAGGTCGAGCGCCGGGGCTCGGTGGCGTTCGTGACGTGGTCCAATACACATACGATGGTCTCGGGCGAGTCACGAGCCGAACGGTCGCGCCAAACTCACTTTGGCTAACGACATATTTCGACTACAGGGCGGCGGGATGTGGTTGTGGTGGCGAGGCGAGCAGCCTGCCCTATCGAATCACCGATCCGGCTGGAAGAGAGACATACCGGCATTTTGACCTGCACGGCCGAATTATCCAGGTGGTGCGTAAGGTTTGCAAAACCGAGTGCCTTCCCGGTGAGACTTCCGACAGTGACGATGCCGCCACTACCTATACCTACGATGCGGAGGGGAACTTGATCTCCATCGTGGGCCCCGAGGGGGAAGAGCGGGTGTACTCCTATGACGGCGCCGATCGACAGCGGACGAGCACCGTCAAAGCCGCCCCGTTCGCGGACCTGGTCACCACCCTTGATTGGGACGGGGCTGACAACATCATCTCCGCCATCCTCCCGAACGGCCATACCCTGACGGCCCACTACGACCCTGCCGATCGGCTGGAGACTGTTCTCGACGCCGATGGGAACCTGGTATCTCTGTCCTACGACCCCAACGGCAGCGTGCTGAGCCGCGCGGACGGGCTCGGACACACATGGAGCTATGACTATGACCGGCTCGACCGGGTTACCACGGTTTTTGATCCATTGGTGGAGACCCCTGGGGACAAATTCACCTTGTATCAATACGACAATGTTGGCAACGTCACCCGCTCGAAAAACAACAACGACGTCTGGACGAAACTGGATTATGACCGACTGAACCGCTTGACCACGCTGATCGAGGATTACGTCGATACTACATCGAACCCAGGGAATCAATTGCTCGATGTACAGGCAGACCAGGGTGTCCAGGGGGACGGAATTATGACCAATGACGAAAACACCGGCCAAGTACAGAGGGAGTTGACCCCCACCTCCACGCCGACGCAGAACACAACAACAACATATGCCTATGATGGAAGCCGACAGGTGGCCTTACAGGACCATGACGGCAATACCACTACTTACAGCTATGACGATTCGGGTCGCCTCACGACGATCACCTATCCGGACGACGACGGGGCCGGGGCTGGCGTGGTGACAATCACATATGTTGATATTGTGGGCCGGCACGTGCGCCGCACGGATCAGCGAGGTATCGACACGGATTACTTTTTTGACGACCTCGACCGCCTGGAGCGCCGGGAGTATAGCGGTCCCCTGACACCATGGCGGACCGAAGACTTCACCTTCGACCGGTCCGGCCGTCTTACCAGTGCCATCCGAAACAACGAGTTCTTTTATCCTCAGTTCGGATTCTCCCGCACCTACGATCAGGCTGGCCGTCCCCTGATCGAAACCCAGAGCTTCGGGAACGACAATGGGACTCTCTCGGTCGACTATGTCACCGATTACGCATACGCCATCGACACGGCTGCCCACGAAATCACCTCGACGATGACCACACCGGCCCTGCGTCAGGTGACACACACGCTGGACAAGCTCAACCGGCTCGTTGCCGCCGCCGGCGGATCTCAGGTCGGGGCAAGCTGGGTTCTGGACCAGGCCGGCCGTCGGACGAATACAACTCTGGGAAATGGCGTGGCCGGCGTGTTTGTCTATGACGTCAACGATCGTCTGAAGCACATCGCCCACACATTCACTCCGGCTGGCGGCAGCCCGCAGGCCCTCATCGACGTGGATTACGACTACGATTCCAAGGGCAACCGGCTCTTCACTCGAAACAACATTTTGACTAATCGCTCGGAACTGTATGGCCACGACAACCGCGACCGCCTCACGTCGATGGAGCGGGGCGTGCTCAGTGCCGACGGGAGCACCATCACAACGCCCCTGACGCACGCGACCCTGGCCGGCGACCGGCAGTGGGCCGACCTGGACCGCCGGGGTAACTGGCTGGACACCCGATGGACCGTGGCTCCAACCGGCACGCCGGAGCTGCGCCAGCAAGTCCGCACCGCCAACGGCGCGAACGAGTACACCTCGATCGACCCGATGGATGGCAGCGATCTGCTGTGGCCGGAGACGATTGCCCACGACGCGGCCGGGAACCTCACGGTGGACCCGACGGCCGTGGGGGCCGGCGGCGTCGTGTCCCCGAGTGGGCAGCGCTACGAGTACGACGAGGAGAATCGGCTGAGGG
>CAYNDU010000478.1:0-4942 GCA_964395615.1 uncultured Pirellulaceae bacterium
CCACCCATGCGAGCGACAACCGACGCGCCCCCGACTTGGTGACTCTGGGCCGCACTCGCCTCGGCCCCATGCGCCAGGGGGCGGCTTACGAGACGGTGGGAGACAGCCGCTATGATCTGGCCGCCTGGATCGACTTTCTTCGGCAGCGTGGCGCTCGACGCATTGTCGTGATCGGGCACAGTCTGGGAGCGATCAAAGGTGTTCTCACGGCGGCCCTTCACCGCCCGTCGTTGCTCGCTGGACTGATTGCCATATCGCCTCCTTGCCTGTCCTACTCGCGGTTCCTGCAAGGGCCCCGACGTCGGTTATTCGAACGCACGGTCGAAAAGGCCCGTCTGCTGGTCGATCGCGGCGCGATCAACGACTTGATCATGGCCAAGTACCCCTTTCCCCTGTTGATCACGGCCGCCGGGTATCTGGACAAGTACGGACCGGACGAGAACTACAACTTACTTCGTTTTGCGGCGCGTGTGGCCTGCCCGACGCTCTACCTGTACGGCCAGGTAGAAATTGATAGCGGGAGCCGTGCGTTCTGTGGCGTGCCCGAAGCCCTCGAGCAGCTGACGTACGAAACGGTACGTCCGGAGATCCGAGTGATTCCCGGGGCCGACCACCTCTATTCGGGCGTCCTCGATATGCTGACGTACCACGTGTGCGACTGGCTTGGCCGAACCGACGAATGAGGTCGGTTCGGTCGCCGGCCAAACCGTGCCTGACCCGCGGCCCGGCTCATCGCGCAGGCAGCCTGGGCCCAGGTCGAGATCACATTGTTGGATGATTCAGGCGCCCGGCTTCCGCGCTCATCGACGCTCGGGCCGGGCAGTCGGTTGACGGTTGTGTGTCGGTGCAAACTGATGTATTTTCAGTCGCATGCTGTACATTCTCCCTTTCATCGCTCGCTGACCTACTGCCAAGGCGCGCGAGGCGGGGGACCTTTGAGAATCAATCGCGGCGACATGGCCCTTTTCGGCCTGAGGAGTCTTCATGAATTCAGCGGACACCGGCCTGAGCGGCGACTTGGACCAGGACGTACGTCGCGCACGTGAACAACTGGATGCTCATGTGCGCGACATCGTGCGATGGCATTTCCACGAATCGACGGGCTGCCCTTTCTGGTTGGAAAAGAAAGCTGAGCTGAACATCGATCCACTCAAGGAGATCGAGACGTTTGACGATTTGCGGAAGTTCCCACTGTTTGAAGACGAGTGGTTACGCGGCGGCCCGGTGCGGCGGTGGGTGCCAAAGGGATACGACGAGAAGCCGACGTACGTTTTTGAGACGGGCGGGACGACCGGCATCCCAAAGAGCCGCGTCGTTATTGACGATTTCCGGATCGACTACGAGCTGTTCAGCCAGACGCTGCCCGATCAGTATTTTCCGCGCGGTGCCAACTGGCTCATGCTGGGACCCTCCGGGCCCCGCCGTTTGCGATTGGCAGTCGAACACCTGGCGCAGTTTCGTGGCGGCATCTCTTTCTGCATCGACCTGGACCCTCGATGGGTCGTCAAGTTGATCAAGAAAGGATGGATGGAGCATTTGGAGGAATACAAGAAGCACTGCATTGACCAGGCGATCACCATTTTGACGGCCGGTCATGACATCCGCTGCATGTTTGCCACTCCGAAATTGATGGACAACCTGGCCCTGGCATTGGAGGATCGCGGGACCAGTCTGCCGGAAGTCGGCATCACCGGGATCTTCTCCGGCGGGACTGAGTTTACGCCGCAATGGACACGTTACGCGGTCGAGGAATTGTTGGGTGGTCCGCCCGAGCAAAGTGGTGTCTACATGACACCGACCTACGGAAACACGCTCATGGGCCTGGCGTGCAGCAAGCCGGTAACGGCCGAGGAAAAGTACAAGATCACTTACTACGCGCCGCAACCTCGTGCGGTTATCGAAGTTGTTTCGTTTGACGACCCGAACGAGGTGGTTGACTGTGGCGAAACGGGGCGAGTCAAGCTGACGACGTTGACCAAGGAGTTCTTTGTGCCGGGGTTCCTGGAGCGCGACGAGGGCGAATGTGAAGCGCCGTACGCAGCTTATCCCTGGAACGGGATCAGTGGAGTTCGACCGTTCCATGGAATCGCCTCGCAGACGACGGTCGGCGTTTACTGAGCGACAGAGGACCGAATCCGTTCAGGGCATTACTGCCGGGAGCAAAATCACCGTGCTGAATATACCGATACTCCGTTGGGGTCAACCGTACGAGTCGTTGGAGGTCGACGATGTCGTCCATTTTCGCACCGGTGAACCGATTGCTCGGGTGAGTCAGGCGAACGGCGGGATCATTCAACGCGACATGCGCCGCGCGGACCGGGCTCGTCAAACTCTGTGCAAGATTCCCTGTAGCGAGTTGATCAATCGGATCAAGCAAGCGGCCGATCATTACACGGAGGGAACGTTGCCCCTGGGCGACGGCACACAATCGCCTGACGAGTTTGTGCATCAGCAGTCGGCATCGACCGGACTGCCCGAGCACATGTGTCGCGCGAACATGCAGAAGAACGCGTTTGTGCTGCAGCACATGGACCAGATACTCGACTGCCTGACTCGAGGCCTCGAACTCGACATTCTGACCCGAGGGTTTGGTGAAGAGTCACGCGGGGTGACCGTCAGTTACCAGTGTCAGTCGCCGGTACTTGGTGCCGTGCTGCCATCGAACTCGCCGGGCGTCCACACCTTGTGGTTGCCGGCCATTCCCCTGCAGCTTGGCCTGGTCCTGAAGCCTGGTCCACAGGAACCGTGGACTCCCTATCGAATGGTTGCCGCATTCATCGAAGCGGGAATTCCTGCCGAAGTATTTTCACTCTATCCGGGCGGTGCGGACGCCGGTGCCGCGGTCCTCTCGGCCGCGCCTCGCGCCATGATTTTCGGTGGAACGCGTACCGTCGAGCAGTACCAGGGGAACCCGCGTGTTCAGGCCCATGGCCCGGGCTTTTCCAAAATCCTGATCGGCGACGACCTGGTCGACCAGTGGGAAGATTACCTCGACCTCATGGTCGATAGTATCTATCTCAACAGCGGCCGAGGCTGCATCAACTGCTCGGGAATCTGGGCATCTCGACATACTCAAGCGATTGCCGAGGCGATCGCGTCGCGGCTCGGCCCCATCGAGGCCCTTCCGCCGGAAGATCCGGAGGCGGGTCTGGCTGCGTTCACCGTGTCCGGGGTGCCGAACGCCGTCTGGGAGATGATTGAAAAAGACATCGAACTGCCTGCCGTGCAGCACATGACCGCGTCCTACGGGCCACGGCTCGAACAGCTGGAGCGATGCGCCTATTTGCGGCCCACCGTGTTGCATTGCACCTCTCCGGATTCGGAAGCCGCTCATCGTGAATACATGTTCCCGTATGCGGCCGTGGTCGAATGTCCGGAACAACAGATGCTCGACCAGATCGGGCCCACGCTAGTATGCACCGGCTTGACCAATAATGAAGGGCTGCAACGTCAGATGATCGATGCCACGCACATTGACCGGCTGAATCTGGGGCCGGTCCCAACGACCAGGTTGAACTGGTTGCAGCCGCATGAGGGCAACATTATCGATTTTCTGTTCCGCTCGCGAGCGTTGCAGACCGGCTGAAAGTGAGAGTCGGTTGAGCGTTTGGAACGCGTTGGCCGCGCCCTTCAGAGTGACGTTAACCAAGACAAAAGAACGGCATGCACGCCCTACCCTTTGACTTTCAGCTCTCGACACGCATCGTATTCCGCGAAGGTGCGGTCCAGCAGTTGGGCGGGCTGGCCAGAGAGCTCGGTGGGGATCGCGTATTGGTCGTCAGCGATCGTGGGGTGGTGGCTGCCGGGCAGACTCAGTACGGGCTTGACGCGCTCGCTGGCGAGGGCCTCCAGACTCGTCTTTTCGATCAGTTGCACGAGAATCCCACGACCGAAGATGTGGACCGAGGTTTGACGGTCGCGCGCGAATTCGAGCCCGACCTGATTGTGGGGCTCGGCGGTGGCAGCTCAATGGACTGTGCCAAAGGCGTGAACTTCCTGCTTACCAATGGCGGGTGCATGCAGGATTACTGGGGAGTTGGAAAGGCGAAGCAAGCGATGCTGCCAATGATCGCCGTGCCTACCACGGCCGGCACGGGCAGCGAAGCGCAGTCGTTCGCGCTCATTTCCGACGCCGCAACCCATGTAAAGATGGCGTGCGGTGATAAGAAAGCTGCTTGCAGAGTGGCTCTGCTCGATCCGCGACTGACGTTGACCCAGCCACCACGGATCACCGCGCTGACCGGGATCGACGCCATGGCCCACGCTCTGGAGACCCTTGTCTCGACGAAGCGAAACAGCATTTCTCAGGTGTTTAGCCGAGAGGCCTGGCAGTTGCTGTCATTCAGTTTCGGCCGGGTTCTGGAAGAACCGGATGATCTCTCGGCACGCAGCGGCATGCAGCTTGGAGCATGCCTGGCCGGCATGGCGATCGAAAACTCGATGCTCGGTGCCGCTCACGGTTTGGCCAACCCGCTGACCGCCGAGTTCGGCATCGTTCACGGACAGGCGGTTGGCCTGATGCTGCCCCACGTGATTCGTTTTAACGGCGCCGAGGTGGAACGAATTTATGGCGAACTACTTCAACGGACCGGACCGCTGCCGACGAACGGCGAGTCGGCGACGGAGTGCCTGGCCCGATTTCTGGCGGAGCAGGTCGCGCGAGCCGGTCTACCCGGGCGCCTTTCCGATTGTGGGGTCCCAGCCGAACGACTCGGGCCGCTGGCCGATGCCGCGGCCCGTCAATGGACGAGTTCGTTTAATCCGCGTCCTGTCGACTCCGGTATCTTGCGGAAGATCTACGAAGACGCGCTCTGAGCGTGGCAACGAAAGGTACACGCTCCCTCGTACCTACGGGCAGCTTTGCCCGTAGGAGACGGATTGTCCCCTTTTCCCCAAGGCCCTGCTTGCGCGATTCTCCAATGGTGCGCCGGTTCCCAGCACC
>CAYNDU010000479.1:0-4940 GCA_964395615.1 uncultured Pirellulaceae bacterium
CTCCAGTGAACACCTTGCTCAGCCCAACCGCTACGGAAGCCCGTTCCTGCACCCCTGATCGCAAGAAAGCGTCGATTTCGGTTGCCGCGAATCGTTCGTTCGGTTCTAATAGGGGATAAGTAGTCACCGGGAGACGCTGGAGTGGGGGGGCCACTTCCCCGTACGATCTCGCGGCCGACCGTTTTCTACGACGTTCCATTTTTTCTTTTTTCACGTCTTCTGGGAGGGTCCGCACGATGTCTCAAACTCAGCAAAGGCGAGCATTTACGCTTGTCGAGCTTTTGGTGGTGATCGCCATCATTGGCATTCTGGTGGCACTGCTGTTGCCCGCGGTTCAAGCTGCCCGCGAGGCAGCTCGCCGGATGCAGTGCACCAATCGGCTCAAACAACTGGGTCTGGCCAACCACAACTACCACGACGTTTACAAGTGCTTTCCCGCCATGCGTTGTGGCACGAGACGCGATTCAAGTAGCCGCACCGACTCGTGTCGCTATTCGATGAGCGGTCTGGTGAGCCTGTTGCCGTACTACGAGCAGCAGCAGGTGTATGATCGCGCCAAATCGCGAAACTTCGGGCCGGTGCCGTGGTCGACCAATCGTGGCACGTGGACCGTTCGGATTCCAACTTTATTGTGTCCCTCGGATGAGGAATCGACGCGACTTCGCTACGGTAACAGCAGTTACAAATTCTGTGTCGGCACTACGGTGAATCGGAATAACAATGTCTGGGGCCCGGAGGAAAATGGCATCTATAATTCGATCGGGCCGCGAAACGCACGCGATAGGACGCGGCGAATCCGTGATATTCGTGACGGTACGAGCAATACGATTGCTATGAGCGAGCGGCGGATTGGGAATCGCCAGGTCTGGCACGACATTGCCAACGTTATGAAAGCGCAGGTTGCCGCATCGGGTCGCGCTTCGGCCAACGTGCGCGAATGGTACGACGCCTGTTGGGCGACGGCTAATCAGTTTAATGGAAAGCGGTACAACAACAGCTTCCAAAGCTCGGCCAAGGGCGGCGCCCGGCCCGGTGAGCGTTGGTCCGATGGTCGGCCGTATTTCGCCGGTTTTACGACCATCATTCCCCCCAACGGTCCTTCCTGCCTGACCTTTAACGGCAATGGCGGACAAGGCGTCTTTACGGCCAGCAGCCGCCATCCGAACATCGTCAATGTGATGATGGCCGACGGTTCGGTTCGCCAGATCGGCAACAGTATCGACCTGCGGACGTGGTGGGGGCTTGGCACGCGATCGCTGGGTGAAGTCCTGGGTGAATTCTAATGGATGTGGCCCGCGCGGCTTCTTGGAAGCCGGGCGGTTCATAGTGAACAACCATCGAAGGGCGGTGTCACGAGCGGTGACGCCGCCCTTCTTCGATGGCCCGGGCCGACGCCAAAGTCGAGCGTACACGGAAAAGTCGAATTGGCGATTGGAGACGTCGCGGCCACTACGTCTTGATGGCCAGCGGTCGTCTGACCGCACCAAAACGTCTTTCGGGCCGTAATACGGGCAGGCAAACGACCGAAAACGGCTCTTGACGTAGCCGCGGAATGGCGGGTCCGGGAGCGCCGATCCGTGAGACGAAGCCGCCGTCCGATTGACTGGTACGCAGTGTCCGGGGAGCTGAAGTGAACGAGCAGGAGAAACCGACCGGAAGAGGGATACCGTGGCTGCTGGTCGGTCTGCCGACCCTGGTGGTCGTCGGGCTGGTCCTCTACATCGTTCAGCCGTTGATCTTTCCCGAGCCGTTACCGGAAGAGCTCACTTCCGGCCCCGTAGCTACGGTCGAGGAGGCCAAAGCCGCGCTGCGCCAAAAGGACTATGCCATGGCCGGCACCCTTGCCTACCGCGTATTGATGGAGGATCCGACTTCCTCCGAGGCCTGTTTGATTGCCGGTGAGTCAGCTTTTCGCTTGGGGGACTACGACGCAGCGTTAAAGTACTACCAGGCCGTATCCGATTCCGACAAGAAGCTCTACGTGACAGCGCAGTGGGCCGCCGGCAATGTCAATTTGGCCCAAGGCCGACTTCGCGAGGCCGAACAACTCTACCGTCGTTCGCTCTCCGTCGATCCCAAAAACATCGTGGCGAACGAACGGCTGGCGTTCGTGCTCGGCATTGAAGGACGACGGTGGGAGTCGTTGTCGTACCTTTTCGAACCCATCAAGCAGGGGCACATAGCGATGGAGCCCCTGTTGTTACTCGGCGCCGTCGAAACCATGGGTGCCGAACAGCCGGAACTGATTCAGACGGCACTCCAATCGAATCCCAAGGACTTGCTGCCGCTGATCGGCCAGGCGCACAATGAGGTCGTGAAGGGAGATCTAAAACGGGCCGCCGAGATACTCGAAAAGGTCCTCGATTCCCTGCCGGGGCAGGTCGAGGCCCATTCGCTGCTCGGCCTGATCTACACGGAATTCGACGATCCCGTCAAGTGGCAAGCGTGGATCGAACAACTTTCGCCGGCAAGCGACACGCACCCTGATAGCTGGCTGGCCCGCGGCATATGGGCTCAGAATCACGGTCAGCGCCCGGCCGCGGCGCGCTGCTTCTGGGAAGCCGTTCGATTGAACCCCAACCACCAGCGAGCCAATTATCGTTTGGCCCAGGTGCTGGCCGCGATGAACCGAAAACCAGACGCGGAAGTCTTTCTCTCGCGGTCACGCTTGCTGGAACGGCTGTCCCAACTTCACAACCTGCTCTACAAACGTCGCGAACAATCACAAGACCTGGGCCAGATGATCGAGGCGGCCGAATTGAGCGAGCGGCTTGGCCGATTATGGGAAGCCTGGGCCTGGTACCACCTGGTACTCGTCTTGGATCCCGGTCATGTCGAAGCGCGTCGGCAGGTAAGCCGGCTCACGGAACGGATCTCCGGAAATCCTCCCCTGGTGATCGCGGACGCCGTGCCGACACGCAATATCGACCTGGCAGGCCTGCCCTTGCCGAGTTGGAAGGATGCCACGACGCTCACGGCCGCCGACACGGGGGGCATGCGTCCTGACTTCGCCGATGTCGCACCATCAGCCGGAATCAACTTCTCCTACAACAACGGGGACGACCCGAATGTCGACGGATTTATGTTGGCCCAGGAGATGGGGGGCGCCGTCGTTGTACTCGACTTTGACCGCGACGGATGGCCCGATCTCTATCTGGCCCAAGGCGGATCCTGGCCGATCGACGACTCACAGACCGATTCTCGCGACCAACTCTTCCGAAACCTCGGTAATGGTCAGTTTCAAAACGTAACGGTGGCCGCCGGATTGGGTGACTGCGGGTACAGCCAGGGAGCCACGGCGGGAGATTTCGACAACGACGGATACACCGATCTGTTTGTCGCCAACCTGGGCGCGAATCGGCTTTACCACAACCAGGGAGACGGCACGTTTGTCGATGTCACCCAAGCCGCGGGCATCGCCGGGAAACGCTGGTCGACCAGCTGCGTCATTGCCGATTGTAACGGCGACACATGGCCCGATCTGTTCGTTGTGAACTACCTGGCCGGCCGTGAACCGCTCGTCACCGAGTGTTTCGAGAATGGAAAGAAGCGGTATTGTCCACCGACGAATTTTCCCGGCGAGCGCGACCGGCTCTATGTGAATCGAGGCGACGGGTCCTTTCAGGACCTGACCGACGAGCTGCAGATGACCGCCGACGACGCCAAGGGACTCGGGGTCGTGGCCGCCGATCTGCAAGGGAAGGGGCAACTGAGTCTCTTCGTGGCGAATGATACGACGGCAAACTTCTTTTACATCAATCAGGCCGCGCGACGGGGCGATCCGATGCGGCTTGAGGACCGTGGACTGTTGACCGGCCTGGCCTACGATCGGGACGGCTTGTCACAAGGATCCATGGGAATTGCCACGGGAGACGGCGATGGCGACGGCCTGATCGACCTGTATGTCACCAACTTCTACCTGGAGTCGAATACGTATTACCGCCAGGTCTCGACCGATTTCTTCGCCGATGCGACGCGCGAGTCGCATTTGCGGCAGCCGAGTATCGACCAACTGGCGTTCGGTACGCAGTTTATCGATTTTGATCTCGACCGTGATCTTGACCTGGCCGTCGCCTGCGGGCACATCGACGACGCAAGCCGTACCGGGCAGCCGGGCCGAATGAAACCACAATTCTATCGCAACCAGGGGCGGGGCCGGTACGCGCTGGTCCCGTCCGATCGGATGGGTCCCTATTTTCAAGAAAAGTACTTTGGACGCGCGCTGGCAACTCTCGATTGGAATCGCGACGGTCGGCCTGACTTCGCGGTGACACATTTATACAAGCCGTTTGCCTTGCTGGAGAATCGAACCGATCAGCATGGCAATTATCTTCAATTACTTCTTCGCGGCGTTGGAAGCGATCGCGACGCGATCGGTGCCACGGTGCGGGTCGACGTTGATGGTCGTACAACCGTTCATCAGCTTGTCGCCGGTGATGGGTTTCACTGCCGTTGCGAGCCAATGATTCAGCTTGGATTGGGCTCGGCGACGATCATCGATCGGCTGGCGATTCGCTGGCCGGACGGTACCGAGCAGACGTTTTCCGACGTCGACGCCAACCGTTGCGTCGTGCTGGTCGAGGGCCGGCAGAACCTCTTTGATTTGCCCCTCGAGTCGCGTTGAGCCCGATGGTTCCATCCACGGTGAGTCGCCATGTCGCTCGGACAACGCAAGACCATCCGTTGGTTGAGTGAAGGCGTCGCATTTGCATTTCTGGCCGTGTGGGCCACTTGGCCCCTGGCGAGCCACCTGGACACTCACCTGGCTCAAGGTGTCGAACGATCGGCGTCCGTTCCGCTGCTGAACCTGTGGACACTATGGTGGAACGTCGAGTCCCTTGATCGACAATGGCAGGGTGTCTGGGACGCGCCCATTTATTGGCCCACCGAGCGGATGTTGGCGGGGAGCGGGCCCCAGTTGCGCCGCGGGTTGCCGCGCG
>CAYNDU010000480.1:0-4919 GCA_964395615.1 uncultured Pirellulaceae bacterium
AGCAGGAATGCCGAGACCGATATCGTATGCCGTCTTCTGCTTGAAAAAAAAAGGACGCGCCGGACACGGCTGCGCGGGCGACCGTCAGCGTGACGTGTCGCTGTCGCGCATGTCCTCCAGAGCTCCGCCACACAAACCCGCCAGACCGTCCATTGCAGCCGCTCGGCGCAATTCGGCGACCGAGCCCCCGGCGTGCTTCAATTCGGAAAGCTGGGCGACCGTCATGGACTCGGTCCTCGTTTCGAGTAGAAGCACTTCATCACCGGGTGCTACAATGCCCGGGTCAATCACACGCACGTAGAATCCGACTCGGCCGCTGGCCAGATACTTCTGCGGGAATCTGGACTCTCGCATTCTAGCGGCGAGTTTCCAACACGGAGTCCTCGGCTGGCTCACTTCCACCGTACATTGTCCGATTCGGAACCGGTCCCCGATGTGAACTTGCTGCTCGGATAATCCCTCGACGGTCAACGTCTCGCCAAATTGACCACAGGGGAACGGTCCACGGCCGAGCGTCTGTTCCCAATACTTGTAGTGCTCCCAAATATAGACGAGAGCGGCTTTGTCGGGTCCTCCATGGTGCTTCAAGTCGGCTTGTTGATCCTCTGAAAAACCGTCGGGTCCAAGCAGAAGCGACCGGTCAACCGGTTGTTTGTAAATACCGGTTTGCATGGGGTGACCGCCCCAGTTAATCGACTGAACGGTCCCTGTATTGACTGACCGCAAGCGTGGCATCGATTGGGTCCTTGGACGAAAAAAGGGCTGAATTGCTTTTGATCGGGCATCTCTTGCGGTAGGATCGCAGTTTTCGCTCAGACCACCTGCCCGTCCGGCGAGACGATGGGCCGTTCTTTGGGGAGGGGCGGTCGGATGCGACCGTGCTCTGAAGACAATTGTGGCTGAGTCGGTGGAGTGACTCAAGAGGCGTGCGTCGGGCGCGATTCGACGGACCCAAGGGAGACGACGGCCATGGTAAAGCGGGTGTGGTTATATGCTCTTTGTGGCCTGTCGGCAGTGCCGTTCCAGGCGGCTGCCGAGTTGCAAGTGGGTGTTGGGCAAAGGGTGATCACGCCGGACCCGCTGCTGCCTGTATCCGGCGGACTGGGCCGGCCCGAACCAGTTCGGGAGAAACGGGGAGATCTTACGGTCCGAGTCTTGGCCCTTCAGAAGGCGGATACCCGGGTGGCCATCGTGAGCCTCGATTTGCTGGGCTTTCCGTCGGTACTTGGCAAGCGTGTCGCGGCGAGGGTACCCCGATTATCGCCGGAGAGCATACTGTTTTGTGCCACACATACGCACAGCGCGCCCGATTGTTATGCGTTTCCCGATGAAGACGGGGGACACACGGGCGATCTAGCCTATATTGACTGGGTCTGTAGCCAGGCGGCCGCGGCGATCAACGAAGCGGTAGACGATCTGCAGCCCGCCCGTATCCGAATCGGAACGGACAAGGTGGCAGGTAAAATCGCGTACAACTATTATGCGCCGGCCTTGTATGATCCGCGAATGAGCGTCATTCAATCGGTCGATGTTCATGGCAAGGTGTTGGCGACGCTCGTCAACTTTGCGATCCACCCCGAGGTGTTGGGAAGTGGCCAGGGGATCCTGAGTGCCGACCTGGTCCGGCCACTTACCGACCGCATTGAAGCGCGTTCCGGTGGCATGGCACTGTTTGTCAATGGTGCTCAGGGCGGAATGGTCACGGCGGACAATCGGAATCTCGATGCGTGCAGTGATCCGCTGCACGCACGTTGGGAGGACGTCCGGACATGGGATGAATGCCTGCGGATCGGCCATGCGATGGCCGACGAGGCATTACGCATTGTGAACGGGGTGCCTTTACTGAAGGACCCAGTTTTGCACTGCGACTCGACCCTCGCTACGTTTCCCGTCGATTCCGAACCGTTATGGACCGTGATCCAACATTCACCTCTGCACTATCCCCGAACTGGGCACCGGACCATTCAAACTCGTATTAACCTGATCAGCCTTGGGCCCGCACAGATACTCACGATTCCTGGAGAAGCGCTTCCCAACATCGGCTTTTATCTGAAGCGGAAGATGCGAGGCTCGCAATCCCTTTTGTTCGGTTTGACCAACGATGCGTTCGGCTACATCATGACTGAAGTCGACTTCAACAGCTTCGAGCGATACGAGTACATCTCTCGTGTCTCTCTGGGTGAGAAGACGGGCAAGATTCTCATCGACGAGTCGTTGAAGTTGATCGAACGTTCGTCTCATACCGAAAGGTAACCGGATTGGAATCCCCGGAGGCAGGGACAACAGATTACAGGGGAATTGATGAACGGCAAGCAACGAATCCGAGCCGCCATGGCTCACGAGCCGACCGATCGTGTGCCGGTGATGTGCCAACTGGCCCTCGGGCACTATCTTCTCAACACGGACGTTTCACCCGCCGCTCTGTGGTTTACGAGCGAGGGGTTTGCCCAGGCGGTGATTACCCTGCAACGCCGGTATGAGTTTGACGGAATACTGATCAACATGCCGGGGACCGATCCCGCGTGGATGGAGAATGTGGAACGGATCGAAACGGCGGCGGACGGGTCCCAGAGCGTCCGTTTCAAGAACGGCGACATTGCACGCTGCCCCTCGGATGACAACGCTCACCATTTCCCCTCGGCGCCGAGCCCGAAGCCGACGCTGGCAGATGTCGATCCGGACAGTGTTTATTACGACGACCCTCACGGCTTGGGAGGACTGAAGTACCCGTTCTTTTTCGGTTTGGAACCGTATCCACTCGACTCCAAGGACTATTGGCCCGATTATTTCTTTCGGACGATTGATGCGGTGATTGACGAGGTGGGCGACCAGGTTTCGGTGCACAGCGAGCTGTTTTCGCCGTTCACCCAACTGATGGAGTTGTTTGGCTACGAACAGGCGCTGATGTACCTTCTGGACGATCCTGGGAAGATCCACGCATTGCTCGAGGCATACACCCGGGGCTCGGCGGATCTTGCCTTGCGTCAGGCGAGACGCGGCGTGGATGCCGTGTTAATCTCCTCCGCCTTCGCCGGTGGAGGATTTATCTCACCTGGACAGTACGAGGAGTTTGTCCTTCCCTACGAAGCCAAGGTCGTCGAGGCCGTCCGGCCGACAGGGACTCCCGTCTACACGCACACGTGCGGTCGGATCGGCGACCGTTTGGAACTGATGGTGTCCACTGGGATCGCAGGAATTGACACGCTCGACCCACCTCCTTTGGGAACGGTCGATCTGGCGGATGCCAAACGTCGGGTGGGCGAGCAGATCTTCTTTAAGGGGAACATCGACCCGGTTCATACGTTGTTGAAGAAGGGGCGTGAGGAGGTTCGTTCCGACGCCCGACGCAGATTGAAGATCGGCAGCCCCGGCGGAGGCTACATCTTATCGAGTGCTTGTTCGGTTTCACCTCGAGTGCCCCCCGAGAACCTGACAGTCCTGGTCGAAGCATCACGCGAGTTCGGCCCGGTCACGTGATTTGCTCAATCGACAGCGACGAACTGGTGACGGAGGCAGATCCGGCTCAGATCGATTGGTAACATTTGTTCAGATATTCTCTCGCTTGACGTAACGACTCGGACATCGCACCGGGCTCAACCTTGCCGTGCATGAACGGATTGACGTAGCCCGAGTAGTTGATTTTCGCCAGGCTTTTCAGCCAGGGAGCGAAATCGGTCGGGCCCGTGCCTGGCAGTTGATTGACACCCGAGGCCTTCTGCCAGGCATAGAAATAGAATAACTGCGAACCGCACGTGGCGATGACCTGTTCGACCGACGCCGAGCGAGTTTGCAGATGGTAGGGGGCCAGGGCGACGCCGAGTCGAGGCGAGCGGTTCAAATCGACAAACGCGCGAAACGAATCTGGCCCGTCGAGCAATGCGTGCCCGTGATTTTCGACGGCCAATCTGGAGTTGTGTTTCTCGGCCAGTTCCAGCTCAGGTTTGAGCGATTCCAGGAACTGCTTCATGCGCCCTTGCAGTTCATTTGATTTGCACGGCGGTCCGCTGCCACGTATCGCCAATCCGCCGCCCGCTTCGCCCAACAACTGAGCATACCGAGCATACCCGCCTCGGTAGACGGAGAAGGAACAGAGTTTTAGTTGGTGTGATGCCAGCAGGTCACTGAGTTTGCGTCCGTTGAGACGTTGGAGAACATCATCGAGGTGCGGGCACCCGGCATGCGCAGACCAGATATCGATCGCTTCATATCCCAAATCGGCAATATGGCGGCAGGCTTGCTCGATGGCCAGACTCTCGAAGTGAATCGAAGAAGTTGAGAGCCGCATTTTCCAGGGTGGATCCGGTATCGGGCCCGCCGCCACGGAGCCAATCCGGGTACAGAGCGAGCCTGCTCCCGCCAACACGGCTCGTTGCAACCACTCGCGTCGATTGAAACCGGACATGGTCGTTTCACTCTCCTTTTCAGGCGTGTCGAGCTCTTCGATCGGGCTGAAGACCGCCGCGGTGGAGCCTCGACTTCTTGCGATCCTCCGTCGGACGCAGAAGTGCCCCTCGACCGCACACCGTCTTGCCGCACAATCCACAACCGACAACCTACCCCCATTGTGCCCAGACTGCAACAACGGGAACCATCGTCAAAACGCCGCGCCTGGGGCTATCGAGCGGTTGACGGCTGGTGTCTAATGCGAGTTGGCGTCAAGTTTATTGAATGCGTACGTGATGGGAGAAGACCTATGTTGCAACGTGTTGTGTGCGGCTTGGCCGTAGTGCTTTTGCTGGCTGGGACAGCCGTGTGCCAGGAGGGTGCCAAGGAATCGCTTGAGCAGCGAATTCAGAAGAATCCCAACGATACAAAACTACTGAACGAGTTCTTCGGTCAGCAGTTTCGGGCCATCTACATGGCCGGTCAAAATGACCCGGACCGTGGCGACAAGATGCTCGACGCGTTCGAAAAGAGTC
>CAYNDU010000481.1:0-4918 GCA_964395615.1 uncultured Pirellulaceae bacterium
GACACGGCTTTCGATTCATGGATGTTACCGGCCCGTGGCCGTGAACGGCTCGTCACGTGGACTGATTGATCGGGGGCGTAGGCAACCGATGACCGGTCCTACATCGGATCAGACACCGGTTTTCTCGAGCAGTTCATGAATCACGCGGCCGCCCTGGTTATCCAATAATGACATCGAACGGCTATTGGATTCGAAGACCAGGCGGTCGGCATCCAGGCCGAACAAGTGCAATAGAGTGGCATGATAGTCGTAATGATGCACGACGTTTTCGACAGCGCGATGCCCCAGTTCATCCGTAGCTCCATGCACATGGCCGGCCCTGAATCCGCCGCCGGCCACCCACATTGTGAAACCGTACGTATTGTGATCACGGCCGACACGAGCCGGACCGGCGTCGTTTTGTATCACCGGCAGCCGCCCCATCTCGCCGCCCCAATGGACGACGGTCGAATCCAACAATCCACGCTGCTTCAGATCCTTGACCAATGCGGCTGAAGGGACATCGACCTTTTCGCACGCCGAGGGAAGTCCCGAGCGGATACTGCCGTGATGATCCCAGCGTTGATTCTCCGTAAAGACCTGCACGTACCGGACGCCGCGTTCGATCAGTCGCCGAGCGACCAGGCAACGCGAACCGAACTCTTTCGTCGCCGGGTTCTCCAAGCCATACATCTTCTGCGTAGCCTTCGTCTCGTGACTGATATCAACGGCTTCCTTTGCGGCTAGTTGCATGCGTGCCGCCAGCTCATAATTGGCGATGCGCGCTTCCAGATCGTGATAGCCCGATCGCTTGGCAAGATGCGCCCGATTAAGTTGCTCGATGTATGCCAGCGCGTTTTGTTGGGCGGGTCCTTTCAGATGTGGCGGCGGGTCGAGATTCAGAATACGAGGTTCCCTTGGACGAACGACCGTGCCCTGGTAGATCGACGGCAGAAAGCCGTTCGACCAGTTCTCGACCCCCATCACCGGAAGCTGGCCAGGGTCAATCAGAGCAACATAGGCCGGCAGGTTGTCGGTTTCGCAGCCAAGCCCGTAGGTCAACCAACTGCCAACCGTAGGGCGACCGGCCAGGATCCGCCCGTTTTGCAGTGCGCGAATCGACTGTCCGTGGTTGTTGACACCGGTATGCATCGACCGGATCAGTGTGATGTCGTCGGCGATTTCGGCCAAACCGGGCAGCAATTCCGATAGCTCCATGCCACACTCGCCCCGCTTCTCAAACTTCCAGGGCGACCCGAGGATCTTAGAACTGGCCTGAGCTGCATTGTCGTATTTGATATCTCCCTCGTACGTCTTGCCATCCAACTCGTTTAACACAGGCTTTGGATCGAACAGGTCCAGATGACTCGGCCCGCCCTGCATCCACAGAGAGACCATGGCCTTTGCAGTCGGCTTGAAATGCGGCTTCTTCGGCGTGAGATCGAAAGACAACTGACGTAGCTCTGGCCGAAACGCCTTGCCCTCTTGATCGGCTGACGCCGTCGCCATCCACTCGTTGTTAAGCAAGTGTGCCAGTGCGAAACCGACGATGCTGAGCGACCCTGAGGCAATGAAATGCCGGCGGGAAGAAACGATGGAATCACTCGGCGACAGCAGTCGTCTGTCATGGTAAATGTGTCGCATTGGACCTTGCCGAAGTAGTGAGTAGTGCATGACGTGTTCGTCAATCGACATACAGGAATCGATTTGAGCTGACAAGCGCCTGACAAAAACTGGCGAGTGCCAACAAGTCGGGAGTCTTCTGAGGGTCACTTTCCTTCAGTTTCCCGGCCTCGCGTGATTTCCGCAGATACTCGGTCTGCTGAATGACGAATCTCTGTGCGTGTTTGAATTCGTTCTCAGACGGCAGCTCGCAGAACGTCAGCTCCCAGGCACGGCGCAACTGGGCATCCCGTTCCCTGCCAACTTCCTTCACGACACGTTGAGCGATGAGGATCGACTGCTGAAGAACAAAGTCGCTGTTCATCAGCATCAATGCCTGCGGAGCGACCGTCGATGAAGGACGACATTCACAATTCGGTGACATGCGAGGCGCGTCGAACGCATCGAGCATGGCCAAGGGGCGACTGCGACGGACCTGCACGTATACCGATCTCCGATATTCCTCGCCCTTCATATCGATCTTCGCCCCGGGTCGCCCCGCGTTCTGATTCTCGATGCCGATCACGATTTGTCCCACTCGATCCGGCATGACCGGTACGGGAGGCCCAAATCGTTTGCGATTCAGTTTACCACTGACAGACAATAGACTGTCGCGCAGTGCCTCAGCGTCCAAACGCTGCAACGACCAACCACTCAACAAACGGTTATCGGGATCGACGTCGTCGCGTGGAATCGTTCGAAGTGCCTGACGATAGGCCGTGGAGGTCATAATGAGACGATGAAGATGCTTCAGGCTCCAACCGTTGGCCATGAAATCAGAAGCCAGCCAATCCAGCAGTTCCGGGTGCGACGGAGGGTCGCCAAGCCGGCCGAAATCACCTGGAGTCGACACGATCCCCTTGCCAAAATGGTGCATCCAGAACCGATTCACCAGAACGCGGGCGACTAATGGGTGCTTTCCGCTTGTCAAGTATTCTGCATACGCAAGGCGCCGGCCGGTCGTCTGCAGCTTATCACTATTGAGCGGAATGGTGATCGAATGACGATCTCCGGGCACCGAGAGCACGGCCGGTTTGATCGGTTGCTTGGGATTGCGATAATCACCGCGTGAAAAGAAGAAGGTCTGGGGGACCCTTCCCGGCACCTCCGTCAACGCCCGGATAAAATCCTCCCGCGGCTTGCGTGCTCGTATGGACTTCGCTTTATCGGCAATCGCTTGCAGTTGCGGCGCCCGTTCGCGAGTTGAGTTGATCTCTTTCTTGATTTTCTCCAACGCCGTCGCGCCAGGCTGGTCGAATTGATCGAGATTGTCCGACGTCACTTCGACGACTCCATAGTCGTTCAGCAACTTCTTTTGCTCATCCGTTCGCTTGGCGTTCGGAGTCTGAAGGATCGTCGATACCTTCTTGCGCACGAGGGGATCCAGAGGAGCGAGCAGGACAGCCTGAGCCGCCGACACCGTCGTTTGACTCTGCGTAGCACGTGATTTTTTCAGGCTGGCTCGTTTCACTCGGATGTCGCGGTCATACAAATATAGCGACCCTCGGGAGATTTGAAGGATCTTCGGAAATTTTTTCAGTTGGGTCTTCTGAGCATCCGTACGATTTCCGGCTGGCGTCTGGTACGCCGCTCTGAGTTCGTCACGCAGCGCATCCGGTACATTCTGGACCAACTGATCTTCCAGCGTTTCAGCGATCAATTGATCAGAGCGATCCTGGTACTCGCTATCCACTTTCTTTGCCTCGATCTCTATCGCTGCGGCCGCTTTGCGATCGGTGTCGGTGTACATCGAGACCAGCCGTTCCTTCGGCTTCCGCCAGTTCTTCCAATCGTAGGCCGGTTCGAAGATCGCTCGAATCCGAAAATACTCGGTTTGGGAGATCGGATCGTAGCGGTGGTTGTGGCATTGGGCACAATTGAGAGTCAAACCCAAGAGTGAACTACCCACGACCTGAAGGGTATCGGCCATGACCTGGTTGCGTGCGATGGATTGATCGACGCTCCCCGAGCCCGTACCGTCGGGGGCCATTCTCAGGAATCCGGTCGCAATCAACGTGTCCGCATCGTCATGCGAAAACCGTTTGGTCGGATAGTCGACTAACTCGTCGCCGGCAAGCTGCTCACGAATAAACTGATCAAAGGGAAGATCCTCGTTAAAAGCACGAATCACGTAGTCACGATAGTGGTAGGCGTTCGCCCGCACAGGATCGTCGATCGTAAACCCTTCCGAATCGGCATAGCCCACTACATCCAGCCAGTGTCTTCCCCACCGTTCGCCGTATTCGGGAGATTCGAGCAGACGATCGATTAGTCGCTCGACGGCATCCGGGTGCCGATCCTCGACAAACCGTGAAATTTCCGCGGGCGACGGAGGCAGGCCGGTAAGGTCGAGCGTCGCTCGTCGAATGAAGACTCGTCGATCCGCATCCGGTGAAAAGCTCAGATTCTGTTGCTCGAGTCGTCGCAAGAGAAAAGCGTCTATCGGCGTACGCACGCGATCCTCGTGGGCAACGCGCGGGATTCGTGGATTGCGAATCGGGCAGAAGGACCAGAATTCGCGTTCCTCTTCGGGCACGTACAATCCGTCAGGAATTGATTCGGGTTCAACGCGCAGAGTCTTCGCGCCCGAATCAACCCAAGCACGAATTGTTGCAAGCTCTTCGGCCGTCAGCTTTGTGTCGCCCGGCGGCATTTCTTGGGACGACGTACGATCAAGAAGAGGACTCTCGGTAGGTTCGTTCAACACCACTGCGGGGCCGCTGTCACCTCCCTTGAGTATCAATCTGACCAGGCGTAAATCTAGATTTCCCTCGAGTTCATCGCCTTCACCATGGCAACCCAGACAATGCGCCTTGAGAATCGGACGCACGTTCTTCTCAAAAATAACCGTGCTCGCAGGCTCCGACGCACTCGATTCAACCGTAATGGTAGCGAGTAGCACCGCAATAGCCGTCATGAGACGAATTCGTCCGTACCGCATCGAGAGCCCCCCCTTGGCACCCAGCCCCGACGACCGATCCGAACACGCCCACGCACCGGTGATCGAGAACCGTCACCGCGTACGATACCACGGTCGCGCGTCAAAAGCCAGCAAATGCGGGCGGCGGCATGAGCGTAGACAAGCCCTAACAACTCGACGCGCGAACGAACCTGACGTTGTATCTTCACTCTGGCTCGACGGTTTTCGACCGTCCTCACGTTGATACCCGGTTCTTGAGCGATGAGTCTATTGGTGTTTCCGTCCAGAAGCTGTCGTAAGACCTGTCGTTCGGCGTCATTCAGCTGGCGAAAACAGCGGTCCCCAAATCCAAATCCA
>CAYNDU010000482.1:0-4917 GCA_964395615.1 uncultured Pirellulaceae bacterium
CTATCCGGGAATCTCTACCGGCTCGATTGGAATCGATAATGTATCGCGGGTCGGTGGTGGGGACATCTTTTACCGCCGCCAGTTTTTTGACGGCGGTTGCCAACGCGTGGACTTAATCGCCGGTTATCAATTTGCTCGAGTGGACGAGGATCTTCAAATAAGGACCCGTCGCACATCGACGGCTGTTGGAGGGACGATCCCATTGGGAACGGTCATCGATTCCTCGGACCAGTTTGAAACGGAAAACGCCTACAGCGCGGGAGTTGTGGGGTTTCTCGCGTCCTACGATCGGGGCCCGCTAAGTTGGAACCTGGTTGCGAAAATCGGGCTGGGGAACATGCGCCAGCGCGCTCGTATTCAAGGTGCCACCACAACGGCCGTTCCAGGCCAGACGCCCACGTCGACCAATCAGGGGCTTCTGGCTCTGCAGTCGAACATCGGCTCGTACCAGCAGGACGTTTTTACGGTGTCACCCGAAGTTGGTCTGAATCTTGCTTGCCATTTGAATGAATGTGTTGATGTGACCGTCGGCTACACCTTCCTGTATTGGAATCACGTGGCCCAGGCCAACGAGCAAATCGACCCGTCACTCAATACGACCCAACTCACCGGACCGCTCAATGGTGCGCTGGTTCCGGCCTTCGCCTTCGAAGACAGTGGGTATTACGTTCATGGGTTGAACCTTGGGCTGACCTGGATCAGGTAGCCCGACGGAGCAGGGGTCGGCCGGTCGGGAGCCGTGCTTCCCACGTTGGACGTCGGGAGATCGGCTCTCAAAGGAGTCCGCAATCCGACCGTCGCACGGGCAAGATCATCACTGCCGAGCGACCTGCCATTCTTCGGCTTCTACAGCAAGAAGCCGAGATCCGTATCGGACCCATCGGGTTCGAGAAGCTGGTCGACCGAGTCCGCAAATTGAGACTCGTTGTCGGACAGCCAGTCGCCGAATGTCGCCAGCTCGGGTTGTTGATCGGGCGCTTCTCCGACCTGCAACATAATCTCGTCCGTGGCCAGCGGATGGTGCGCGGGCGTGGACACCGTCGACGACTCGCCTTCGGCCCCGTTGATTGGGGTGAGATCAAGGACCGAGTCCAGGCTCCCCAGACCCATTGCACGGGTTGCGCCAAGCGGCGTTTCGGGAGCGCCCGAGTCTGGTGCGGCAAATGCGGCCTCCCCTTCCGCGGGCGATCCCGCATCGGGAGCACACGCACAGTCGTCATTCGGGAACAGAACGTGGGGCGAAGCGACGATGCGATAAAGCAGATCGGTTTGTTCCTGTCCGACCTGGTGGATCAAACGGGGGGAATTGAGGTCGATGGTCGCGTTGTGTTCCATGCTCTGGTCGTCCATAACATCGAGCCCGGCCGTATTGGAATCGGCCGACACTTGCAGCTGCACGGTCTTGGCTGAATTCCATCCGCCTTCGATGGCATACCATTGGGAACCATCGCTCGGATTCACGGCCGTTAACACCGAGTCGCGAGACGTGGTGGTGAAGAAGTCGAAGAGCGAAATATGGGGTGACTTGCGACCTCGCTCGGCGAAGTTCACTTCGGTGAGATTGGCATCCTGTTGCAGGTTGATTTCGATCCCGTTCTCACCGACGGCCGTACCCTGCCCTGCCCCGTCATCAATACCATCGATCAGGAACTGGGGTTGGTTTGCCGTGGCCGTGTACGTGCCGGGCGCCAGATCGCGGAATTCGTAGAACCCATGAGCATCGGTTGTTTGCTGCAGTTCGACAGGACCTTCCAGTGCATCGTTACTGACGAGTGATATGATGATACCGCCCAAGGGTGCCTCGGTCTCGTCGCGGACCCCGTCGTTATCGACGTCGACATACGCGAAGCCCGACAGATTGCTTGGAACGAAGTCCAGCACCGTCACGGTGGCCGTGGCCGTCGCGGTGGCTCCACCGGGATCGCTGATCGTGTAGGTAAACACATCATCGCCGGTAAAGCCGGCGGGAGGCGTATAGGTGACGGCGCCTTCGGGCGACAGATTGACCGTTCCGCCGGCGGACGTGGTGCCGACCTGGGAAACAACCAGCGTTTCGTTTGCGTCGGGTGCCGCACTGTCATTGGCCAGAAGGTCGAGCGAATTATCGGCGCTGTCCTTGACGACGCTGAGGGCGTCATCGGTAGCAGTGGGGGGATCGTTGAGTCCGGCGACCACCATGGTAACCGTCGCCTGGGCCGTTCCGCCGTTGCCATCGCTAATCGTGTAGATGAATCGCTCGGTGCCGAAGAAGTCGGCGGCCGGACTGTAGATCAAGCTCAGCTGGTCGGCGGCGATCGTCACCGCCCCGCCGTTCTCGGGCGTATCGACTGCGGTAATCGTCAGCGATTCGCCCTGATCCCCGGCTGTGTCGTCGTTGCTCAGGACATCAACCGAATTGTCAATGCTATCTTCATCCACGTTGACCAGATCGTCACGGGCGACCGGCGGATCGTTAAACTCGGTGACGTCGACGGTTGCCGTTGCGGTGGCACTTCCTCCGTTGCCGTCGCTGATCGTGTAGCTAAACGTCTCGGGCCCGAAGAAATTATGCGCGGGTGTGTACTGAACACCGCTTCCGTCGGCCAGCACCGTGACCGTACCGCCCTGGGAAGGCGTCCCGACCGATGTTACCTGCAGCGATTCACCCGCGTCGGGCGTGATCAGGTCATTGCCAAGGACATCGAGCAGCGAGTTGACCGAGTCTTCGACAACGGTCAGCGAGTCGTCCACGGCGACGGGAGGATCATTGATCGGAGCGACCTGAATGGTGACAATTGCCTGGGCGGTGCCGGTGCCGTCACTCGCCGAATACGAGAACGTATCTTCGCCGAAGAAATCGGCGGGCGGCGTGTAGGCGACGCTTTTCCCGTCGGCTGCAATCTGAACCGTACCTCCGTGGCTGGTCTGCCCGGTGTCGACGATCACAAGATTGCCGGGCGAACCGGGATCGACGGTGTCGTTAGCGAGCGGGTCGACGGTGGTCGCCCCACTGTCTTCATCGACGTTGAACAGGTCGTCGTTTGGATTGAAGGCGACGTTAACGGTGAGCGTCGTCGAGCCGTAACTAATGTCTTCAGCCAGGACGGGCGAGTTGCTTCCGAAGACGAGCGTGTCGTGCCCGCTATTTTCAATGCTTTCGGCGACGTCCGCCGGGTCACCCACAAACGTCACCTGCCCTGCGTGGGTCGCCTGCATCGGCAGGCTGGCGAGCAAGAATTCACCAGTTCCCAGTGGTGTGAATCCTGCAACGGCTCCGATTTCGTCGATCAGCCCGGCCGTCGATGTGTCACCCGACTGGGCCGTGGGGTATTCGCTGCCGTAGCTGATCGTGCCGTTGACACTTACCAGCTGAGAGTCGTACAGCACGTCGAGGTAGGCAGCGAAGACACCGTCGGCGTTGACCGATCGAAGATCTTCGGTGAAGATGCGCAGCTGGAAGTCACCCCCAACATCAATGGACGAAATGGGCGTGCCGCTCAGATCGGCCACCTCAACACGAAGGGCCACCAGGGCGCTGTTCTGCACGTCGACGCTCAGATTCTGGGTTCGCGTGTTGCCCGCTGCGTCCGCCAGGACGACGCCAAACGCCTGCGTGCCGATCTCGGACCCCGTCGGTGTCCACGTCAACAGGCCAGCGGCCGCGTCGATACTCGCATTACCCGGCGCGTTGACCAGCGAATAGACGGCGCCGCTCAGGCCCTCATCCGGATTCTCTGCGTTGTAGGTCAACGGTTGACCGACCGTGGCGACCGAGGGGCCGGTCGACGTAAAGTCCGCCGGAGCCGTCGTGTCGATCGTGACATCCAATGTGGGTGACGGGGGACTCTCAACGTTGTCGACAATTTGCGTGGCGAAGAGCGAGAAGGTCCCATCGCCCAGGCCGGACAGGGCGGAAGTGGTGATGTGAGCGATCGAACCGCCGGCGGTCGCCTGGCCCAGGATCGTATCACCTTGATGCAGGCGCACGAGAGCTCCGTCGGTCACACCGGAAATGTCCAACTGCATGCCGTTGGTGATGTTCGTCAATTCGTCATCGTCGGCGAATCCGGAGTCGCTGACTGCCAGCAGGTCGACATTGGCGGGAGCCGTCGGCGCTACGACGATCGTGGCCAATTGCGAATCGAATAGGTCGTTCGTGTCAGAAGACGTTGCCGGGCGCACGCGGACCTGAACGTCAAACGAACCGATGAAATCGGTCGGTGGAGTGACCGTCGCCTGGCCGGTCTGGCTATCGACGGAAACGGTGTAATTCACGTTGCCGACGTTCAAACCGTCATACAACACGGCGTCGCCTTCGACATCCACCGAAGACAATTGGAATACGGCCGGCGTGTTGACCGTCGTCTGAATCGTGGGAATGTCGTTCAGGAAGGGGCCCCCATTGACGGTGTCGGGAGTTACCGTGACGTGAAACACGTCGGAGAACTGATTGCCATCCTCGTCGGTTACGGTCACCGTGACGTCTGCCTCGCCCGTGGCCCCCTCCGCGGCCTTGAGCATCAACACGCCGTTCTCGATATCGTTGCCGATCGTCACCGACTCGATGTTGATCGGGACGAGCGGGCGGTCGCTGGCATCTGTTGCAACGCCCGTAATTCCGTCGCGAATCTTCTCTCCGTCGGTCAGCTGACCAAAATAAGAATGATTAAAGTCCAGGAATCGCGTCGGGACATCGATCACGAACACCTGGGAATCGTTCGTATCGTCTCCTGCCTTGGCCCAGGAAATACCACCGGGGTTATTGTGCTGCAGGTCGGGGTGAAACTGGTCGTCAAAGTCGCCCAGTGTAGAACCGCCGGCACCGGTACCGGTGGGGTCGCCAAACTGCATGATGAAACTGTCGATGATCCGGTGCATGCCGATATCCGGATCCTGATTCGACGCATCGTAGAATCCGGATTCAGCCAGCTCAATGAA
>CAYNDU010000483.1:0-4909 GCA_964395615.1 uncultured Pirellulaceae bacterium
AATCTCCAGTGAACACCTTGCTCAGCCCAACCGCTACGGAAGCTCGTTCCTGCACGTGGCACGTGGGCAGAACGAATCTCGCCTTGCCAAAAGTCGCCCATTTGTCTACGATCCCCGCCCATTTCCGGCACAAATTGGCAGATTCGACGCGAGATTCACTGCGAAGAAAACGAGAGAACTGCAGACGTACCGCCTGGTCGACCGGAATTCGTTCCGTCCCGTTCTTTGCAGTGAAACAAGAAATACCATCGCAGGTTGCGGCCCAGAGCCGTGTTCTGCGACGTTTGGAGAGCTGCTGGACCAGAAGAACATCCGATGCACAGAACGGCACAACGAGCTTGCTGGCTTCTATCCTGCGTTCTGGCGTGCGCCGGCTGCGCCACCGAAGCACTCCTGCCTCGCGACTCGGTCAAATCGGCGGCCTCGGCGAACATCGGCGAAGGGCTGCCAACATCCGATCGGTTATTGGAGGCGGCTTTGGGCGCCGGCATCGAACCGTCCAAGGCGATTGCGTTGGCCCGAACGGTCGAGCAATTACCTCCGGACCACCGTGCCCTGATGACGAACATGTTGCTCTCGCGAGATGGCCGTCGATCGGGCGAACTCGACGACCGTTCACCCGAAAAACGGCCAGAGGGAGGACCGGAAACCGACCCGAAAGCGGTCGAATCGAGTGCCCACGATCGGGCGACTCCCACCCAACCGTCGGCCGGACGACTCAGCTCGGCCTTGCCCCCGTCATCGATGCCAAACGTCTCACCAAAACTCACTCTCGACGAACATGAACCGCCGGCCCGTAGCGCGGAATACACAGACGCCCGGAACCCGACGACTCCAATCGCCACTCCAATCGCCTCGCATGTGGCGAGCCGTGAGGGGGAACGTCACGATCTTCCGATATCGGCAACAGAACGACCGGTAGCAAACCCACCAAAGCCACTCGTATCGACGAGTCCATCCAACGACCTGGCCGCGGCCCGTACGGCGGGATTCAATCGGCCACCGTCTCCTTATCCTCGGGAAGCGAATGCACGGGCCGCCGCAAATCCCGCCGTCGCCCCGTCATTGGCGGGCCAAGCATTGGCGGGCCAGGCATTGCCGAACGGCGTACCGCTGACTCAACCAAAAATCCCGTTGGACTGGCGCAAACAACTTCGTTCGGCGCTGGTGGCACTTCAACAGCAATCGGCTACCCAGGAGTTCTCAGGCCCTGACGAACAAACTCGGCGGCAGGTTCAGGTGGCCTTGCTGCAACTGGTGCTGGACAATCGAGAGCAGGCCTTAGCTGCGTTGCATGATTTGAATGAGGACGAGTTGGAATTCTGGCGTCAAACATTACTAGGGATGGGTATCTTGTTGGATGCGGACGGCCTTCCCAGGATTGCACACCGAGTCGACTCGGCGACACAGCATTTCCGCTCGGGAATCGACGCCTTGTCGAACCTCGGTCCTTTGCAACTGCACCACGCGGCCCTTTGTCGAGTCGTCCAGAAGTTCGGCGACTATGAGGAATTCGCCGCGTACACGTTCAAGCCTAACGAGCAAGTGGTGTTGTATGTAGAGATCGCAAACGCGACGCTGGCTCAGAAAGTCCCGGACAGCGCGAAGACCAGCAGTCGAAGAAACAACTGGAGAGGGTCGCTCGGCACGGCCGAAGTGCCGCTCTACGAGATGAGGCTTGGAGGGCGTTACGACCTGTTGGACCAGAACCGGCGGCCGGCCGAGTCCCATACGCTTTCGATCAAGCCGAGCTACAGCCGGAGCTATTTGCGGGACAACTACATTGCGTATCCCGTTACACTTCCAAGCCGGTTATCGCCGGGCTCCTATACGTTGGACGTCACAATCGAAGACATCAATGGAAGCAAATACGGCAACGCGGTGATCGATTTCCGAATCCGCTAATGTCGTTGATCGCGTCAGGAGCGCGTGCGGTCGGTTCACGTAGGATAGGCGTAGGATCCGTCCATGCCGAGATGCACTTTGAGTTCGTCAAAGAGCTGGGCATATCGGTCGCTCGACGAATGCACGTGTTCCGCCTCGGTGATGAACTTGAGGTCCTCGTCAAAATAGATGTCCTGATCGTTGAGTACCCGCTCAAATTCGTCGAGCGGATCACCGTAGACAATCAGCATCTTGTGCTCATCGAACTGAACCTCCTGGGGGGCCGAGGGGTTGAGGACGGCGATTCCGGTGCAGCCGTCATTCAACAACATCTGTTCATATTCCCAGAGGATGCTCTTGAGCACCGGCATGTCGATGTGCTCTCGATACAAATCCGCATGTCCCCCACCACTGTGGCTGTGGCTGGTTTCCAACACGACATCGACTTCCGTGCCGAGCGGATCGAGCAAGTCCAGAAAGACCTCAAACAGGGCCTCGCTACTGGCCGAGGCCATCAAGACAGGCACTTCAGAACCCGTCTCTTCGTCCCGATAGACGTCGCGTCGGAATCCCTGCTGGGGAACGACCTGCAAGTCGTAGGAAGGACGTACGGCATCGGTCAACGTGAAATTGCCGTAACGAACGACTCCCAAATGAGCTTCCAACTCGGCTTCCGACAGCTGTTCAAAACTGCTTTTCCGCACGGTCGGCGTGTCTTGCTCGAGCACATTTCGGAAGAAACGTTTCAGGAAACCCATTATCGTCCTCGATTTCGTCTCTCAGCTTGCCTGCCAGGGTGTCGGGGAAGACGCTGCTTACGAAACAACGGCTCCACGCAATCGTAGGTTACGGTTTGTCGGTACCGGGAAAAGCCAACCCGGCCCCCGCTCTGCGTCGAGATCCCAGGTCGGCAGAATCGGAACAACCGCGCGTGCTCGATCGATGCGATCCAACCGTTCCGAAAAGCTCGCCTGCGCGTTGGAATCGCCTCGTTTTTCCGCGATTCCGCACGCCCGGACGGGCTACTCGAAGTCTAGCACTCAACCAACATCCACCGGGTCCAGGACCGGCACGAAACGGTCCAAACCGAGCAAGGATCGTGGCACAGGACGCGGCTTTTGGCGAACATAACGTTTTGTCATGTTCGGACCCTCAAAAGGGTTGGTCGTCAGGAAGCCTCGCCATGCCGTCTGAGTCCCACAGATCGGAAAACAGTACCTTTTGGTATACTGAGAACGACCCGAGCCACGAATGTGCGACCGGCTGGGCGAATCAGGAACGACGACATGGAAGGTGGTACCATGAGGGCAATTCGACACATTGGACTTCCTCTGACCTGGCCGGCACCGGGATCGATCCGCTCGCGGCAACCGTCCGGGAAGGTGCGCCGGTCGGGCGTTTCCACTCAACGGCCCGTTGTCCGACTGGTTGCTTGGATGCTGCTGACCAGCCTGGCCCTCGGCTGCTGGACCGGCGGCAACTCGACTGCCGCACCAGGTGCCCCGCCCACCCGTGAGCAACCGGCCACAGCACGCAAGGCGTCGCCAGACGAAGATTGGGAGACGTGGGAAGCGGTCTACTTTGGGGAGACCAAGGCCGGCTCCATCCACACCAGCTGCCAAAAGGTGACCCACGACCAGAAACCGCTTCTCCAATTCACGGCCGAGACGAAGCTGAAGATCGCTCGGTTTGGGCAGACGCTTGACTACTCCGCGTTCCTGCAATCGCATGAATCGACCGACGGGAGGTTGGTCTCGTTCTCGCTCCGCAATCAAATGGGCCCGGTTCCAACGCGAATCAACGGGCAGGTACGTGAGCAGAAACTGCACATTCAAATCGAGACACAGGGAAGTCGAACGACACAGACGTTGGACTGGAAACCAATGTGCGGGGGGTTCTTTGCCGTGGAACAATCGCTTCGAAAGGAACCGATGAAGGTGGGAGAGCACCGGCAGATCCGGGCGCTGGCACCCGGCATGACGAGCGTTCAACTGGCTACCGCTCGACTCGATGCGGAACGAATGGAGGACATCCCGCTGCAAGGCGAGAAGCGGAGACTGATGCGAATCAAGGAGCGGGTCGCGATCGGTGGGCAAGAAATAGAAAGTGTGAACTGGGTCGATGACCAAGGAGAGGTTTTGAAGGCCACAATATTTGCCCTCAAACAGACCACGGTGCGAACCTCGCGGGACGATGCACAGTCTTCGAACTCGAACGAGCTCTTCGATCTCGGCAAGACAACGATCGTGCCAATCGCGACAGCCCTTGATCAACCCTATGAGACGAAACAGGTCGTCTACGACGTGATAATGTCGGACGGCGATCCGGCGCAGATCTTTGCGCGCGGAGCGAGTCAGCGCATCGAGTCACTGGGACCCCACCACGCTCGAATCACCGTACGACGACTCCGCCCCGATCAGTCGATCGATGGTGAGTTGCGCGACGGCGCACCGACCGAGGCAGACACGGCGTCCAACAGTGTCATTCAGACGGAAGATGAACTCATCAAGGCCGCTGCCGCTCGGATCGCTCCACAACAGACGGACCCTTGGCTACTGGCCCTGGAACTCGAGAAGTGGGTGAACCAGGCCATCACAAAGAAGAACTATGAACAGGGATTCGCCACGGCTGCCGACGTGATCCGGACTCGAGCCGGTGATTGCACTGAGCATGCCGTGTTGCTGACCGCCTTGGCTCGGGCTCGCAACCTCCCGGCAAGGGTCGTCGTGGGGCTCGTCTACTCGCAGGCCGAGCGCGGATTGGCCTTTCATATGTGGAATGAAATCTGGATTCGAGACCGGTGGATCCCGCTCGACGGAACGTTGGGGCTCGGAGGCGTCGGGGCCGCTCGACTGAAGCTGGCCGATTCCAACATGGAAGCGGGCGCCGCCGAAGCGGCCATGATGCAAGTGCTACAGGTCGTGAACCGGCTGAGCGTCCAGATCATTCGCTCCAGCTCGTGACCGGAAGGGCGCAGGAACGAGCTTCCGTAGCGGTTGGGCTGAGCAAGGTGTTCACTGGAGAT
>CAYNDU010000484.1:0-4898 GCA_964395615.1 uncultured Pirellulaceae bacterium
AACGTCAAGATCGCGCTGAATACGTCCACCTAAAAAAAGCCCGTTCCTGCACCCACCACGAGCGGTGACCCGTGCGACGAATGCCGGCTGGCCCGCGTACGGCGCTTGCCAGTCGAGTCGCCGCCATTTACACTCGGCCTCGACCGAATCATCGAAGGGGAGCCGTACGGCACAGGCCAACGTGAGGGACGTGACATGTTTACGGGATTGGTGGAACAGCGCGGCGAAGTCGAGTGTCTCGAGGAGCGACCTCCGGGCGTTCGACTGGTGATTCGATCGCCCCAGATCGCCGGGGCCAGCCGGATCGGGGACAGTGTCTCGGTTAACGGCTGCTGTCTGACGGTCGTTGCATGCGATGACCAGACGGTCGGTTTCGATGCCGGCTCGGAGACGCTCAGCCGTACCAACCTGGGGCGACTGGAGGCCGGCAGCCTGGTGAACCTGGAACGGTCGCTCAAGGTGGGTGACGAGTTAGGCGGGCATTTCGTCACCGGCCATATCGACGCGGTGGGGAAATTGCTGAGCCGGGAAGACGACGGACAGTGGTCGACCTTCTGGTTTTCCGCACCACGCCCTCTCATGCGACAAATGGCCGGAAAAGGCTCGGTCGCCGTCGATGGTGTGAGTTTGACACTCGTGGATGTCGAAACCGATCGATTCAGCGTGGCGCTGATCCCCCACACATTACAGGTGACCACACTAGGACCCCTTGCCGTTGGTGACCCGGTCAACCTGGAGTCGGACGTGTTGGCCAAGTACGTTGAACGGCAACTGCGAGGCGATTCGGACTTGCAGGGCCGGTGGTCGCCACCATCCTGAGGACGCAGGCACTCATGACCAATCGTCAGACGGTTTCTTACCTGACTCGTCGTTTTCGCGAGGTCGGGTTGCGCCCGGACACGCGGCACGGCCAGAACTTTCTGATCGACCTGAACCTGGTCCATCTGCTGGCTGACGCCGCGGAACTCGGGCCCCGGGATGTGGTGCTCGAAGTCGGAACCGGTACCGGCTCGCTGACCGCATTGCTGGCGTCGAAGGCGGTGGCGGTGGTCACGGTGGAGATCAGTGCCGAACTCTTCATCCTGGCGTCTGAAGAGCTTGCAAAATGCGACAATGTCACGATGTTGCAGCACGACGTTCTCAAGAATAAACACCGGTTCGATCCCCGTGTGCTGCAGGCGCTGGACGAACGGCTGAGCGACGGTCCCGGCCGGCGACTCAAGCTGGCCGCGAACCTGCCGTACAACATCGCTACCCCGGTGATTTCCAACCTGTTGCTCACGCCCGTTTGCCCGGCTTCCATGACGGTGACCATTCAGAAGGAACTGGCCGATCGAATGATGGCGCGCCCGCGAACCAAAGACTATAGCGCACTGACTGTCTGGGTGCAAAGCCAATGTGACGTGTCGGTCGTTCGTGAACTGCCGCCGACCGTCTTTTGGCCACAGCCCAAAGTGCATTCTGCCATTATCCAGGTGGTGCCCTCTAGCGAGCGACGAGCGAAGCTGGCCGACCCGGTCTTCTTTCACCAGTTTGTTCGCCACATCTTCCAGCACCGCCGCAAGTTTCTACGTACCGGACTGATCAATGCGTACAAGAAACAGATCGGCAAAGCCGGTGTCGACAGGATACTCGAGCAATTGCAGCTCGACGCCGACGCTCGCGCCGAGCAGTTGGATGTCGATACGTTGGTCGCCCTGGGCGATGCCGCGCGGATGGCGCTCCACCAGTCAGGTGCTTAGTACCCAATACGGAACTGCACGGCCGGCACTCACCGGACCATCTGTAGCGGAAGCAGAATTATTTGATAGAATAGGCCTGTTCCATAGAACGCTTGACGTATCGGTCGGCCGCTGCCCGAGGGACGGACCTTCGTGTCGTGCCGTGCCCGATACCAGGCAACTCGACTGCTCCAGTGCCATGAAGTTTATCGAAATGACAGGCCGCTCGCTGGCGGTGATCGCAAAGGATGATGAGTTGCACGTGCAGGACCTGCCGGCCGCCGGAGTGCTGGAGCACACGGTAGTGCGAGTGAATCAGCAGGGTGACATCGAGGTGCGTCTCAAGGATGGATGGGACGTGATTGGCGGGTTGCTGGGCAATTTTGAAGAACGCGTGCGGAAGGAAACCGGGCTCAACTGGGCCTGATCCAGGCCGCCCGCCAGGACCGTTACCCGCTGTGTTTCGTGTGCGCCCGCTGGCGGCACCGCCCGGTGCGATGACAGAAGCCTGTCATCGAGTACCGTCGATGTCTCGCGATTCGAATGCCTGGCATTCACGCGGCCCTCCCCGTTCGTGATCAGGCCCGGCAGTCGCCCGCGCGGGGTCGCCGTAACGAGGGGCACTCTCGACAGCGAATGCCACCTTCATGGCAGCCCGGCGCGGGCACGATATTGCCGTCTGCGGACGATGGACTAGTCGTGGTCCTTGTCCTTGACCGTCAAATGATATGTCAACTTGAGGTCAAAATCCGGTGCCAAAGGGTCGCCGACGATCGCCTGAAACACGATCGTGTGTTCCCCGGCCGGCAGCGGTTTCAGACCGATCCAGTATCCGTCGGCCACGGCCGGGAATCGTAGTCCCGGGGGAACGCCGAAGTCGGTCATCAGCGATCCGGCTGGGATTGCCAATGGGAAGCCCCCGGCCGGCGACTGGGCACGGTAAGCGAACAGGTCAGGAACGGGCTTGCCGTCGATCGTACATGAAATGATGAGCGGTACGTTAATGTCCGCGTTCGCTCCTCTTAAAACAGCTGGGAATGTAAAACAAACGAGCCTCTTCTCGCGAGCCCCAAAGCTGTTCCGCCGGAAACCAGGTTGTTGCGCACAGTCCCTCCAACTCCGTGCTTGTCGATGACAAGTGATTGAAACGGTCAATGGTGTCTCTTAAAACGAAAAGGCACACCAAAAACCGAACGTAGCCGTTTACGACATCTGCAATAATCTGAGGCTTCGCGAGGCCGGTTGAAAAACTGGCCTTGAGATGAGTTCTGGTATGTGTGTTTCTGGCAGTTCGGATGCCCTGATGTGCAAGGAGACGGCCACCTCTGGCGTGTCGCCCGTGGTTGGCAAATCGGGAAGACCAAAAAATGCCGACGTGTCGCAAGGCCTGGAAGGCCGTCCGTATTTAGCCCAGGGCAAGTGCGGTGGCGAAGCCACGCACGCAGCCCTGGGTCCGGCATGCACGAGTTCACCAAGCCCTGGAAGGGCGACCGTAAGTCCACCTCCCGGAGTCACGTCCATGCCCCGGTCGTCTATCACCATGCCCACGCATCTGGTCCGAGATTGAATTCGATGACCGATTTCTCTTGAAGTGAACCGCTATCGCGCCGGCAATGTTTCTGTCGCCCTTTACAGGGCGATGCGCACCTAGACAACGGCAACCAGGGGCTGCGTGCGTCGCTGTCGCGACGCCCTGACCCCTGGCTAAACACGGACGCCCCGTCCGGGGCGTGCCTGCCGCGTGGCATCATTGCGCATATCCTCCCTCGTATCCGTTCTCGGCCTTCGGCCGTGAGGTTACCGGCTGCAATACCCTCCTGGGGTGGCTTAACCTATCCCAAGATGTGTCTCGTTCTCGTCGGTACCGCTCACCGATCATTGGGCACGGGCCCTTTCGGCGACTTGGCGTGACTGCTCTGATTTGGTTACAACGCAGTTTGCTCATCGAGCGCGGTGCGGTCGTTTCTTGCTGATCTTCGCGACGAGCTGACGAGCCGGTGTTGGCCGGCCGTGCGACTGGCTTGTCTGGTGCGACCTGGCGTGTAAGATGGTGATTGACCGTGCCGGATAGAGGCGGAGTCGCCTTTTCGGTTCGGCCGAGCATTTGACGAACGAAGTGATCAAGAGGACGGGATCCGGCCCGTGTTGACATTTGGGTCGTCCCCGCGTGTCAGGTTATTGACACGAGGACTCCGGAAGTGCTTGCACACCTGGTGGTGGCCGCGGTCTTCAAAACCGTTGAGCCGTATGTTAACCATGCGGCTGGTGGGTTCGATTCCCATGCACTTCCGTTCGGGCCAAAAGAAGGACTGGTCCCCGTTTCTCCGAGAATCTGTTTCTCCGAGAATCTGTTTCTCTGAGAATCTGTTTCTCTGAGCATCAGTGTTTCTTCGAGAATCTGTGCTTCTTCGAGAATCAGTCGTCCTTCTTTTCTTGGACGACGATGTCACAATCGGGCAGGTGTTTTTGAAGCGTGGCCATGTCTTCGTCGGAGATGGGAGATTCGATGAGACGAATCTCGCGAGCCTTGCGCAATTCCTTGAGCCCCTCGACCAGGTCGGCCGTGATGGGCGTTCGAACCAGGTCGACGTATTCGATCACATCGCTTATCGAGATCGCCTTCAGGCCGGCCGATGTGACGGCCGTATCTTCCAGGATCAGGACCTGCAGAGAGCCGTGCTTGGACAGCGGCCCCATGGACGCATCGGTAAACGACTTGCCGACCAGTTGCAGTGAATTGAGCGTCTTCACGCCGAGGGTCTGGTCGATCATGGAATCGGAGAACGCCGGGCTGTTCAGGGTGAGTATCGTGAGTTCAGGCAGTTTCTTAAGTAGTTGAAAGTCGTCTGCCGTAGCCTTGGTGCCGGGTAAATCAACGATGCCGATCGGACCGGGCCCGCCGGGAGACCCCTCGAGACGTTCGTAGGTGCCGCCGACTCGCTTGATCATCGTGATCACGGCTTGATCCACGGGACTGATTCGACGACCACCCTTCCCGCCTCGCTTCTTGCCGGAGCCTTTTTTCGGTGGGCCGTTCGGCGTGCGGTTGGCGGTTTCGTCTCCGGCCGCTTCGTCGCCCGTGTCGTCCGATGCTTCGGACAACGGCGCGGACGACACCGTGCCATCGGCCTGAGTGACCCACTCCTCGGGGGATTCCGCCCCATCCCGCCTGCAACC
>CAYNDU010000485.1:0-4896 GCA_964395615.1 uncultured Pirellulaceae bacterium
GTCCGCCGAACGACTCCGGCCACTACGGCCGCATAAGCTGAATTAGTCCCGGCTCGAGCCGACGGTGTCTGCCCTGAGACAACATGACGGCACGTGTTTCTCCGTCCTGCAACTCCCGCGCGATTCAGCGATTCAGCGATTCACGGTCACGGGGGATTCACGGGACCGAATCGGCCCGACCTTGAGCAACGCGAGTCGATCTCCTACAATTCGCCCATTGCAAGGCAGCGGCCTGGTATTTGAGCAGTGATGTTCAGACGCTCGAAGGGTTGCACTCTTGCCGACACGTTCATCCTAGGACCCTGGAGAAGATCCCTCATGGAGCGGACTCTGGTACTTCTGAAGCCCGATTGCGTGCAACGTCGACTGATGGGTCGCGTGCTGAGCCGATTCGAGGAAAAAGGCTTCAACATCATCGCCATGAAGATGTTGCGTGTCAGCCCCGAGTTGGCCGGCCAACACTATGCCGAACATATCGATAAGCCGTTCTATCCCGGACTCGAACAGTTCATCACCGGCGCGCCCGTCGTGGCCATGGTCGTCGAGGGCCTTGAGGTCATCCGCGTGATTCGGGAGATGTTGGGCGCCACGAGCGGCCTGAAGGCGGCTGCCGGGACCATCCGCGGGGACTTCAGTTCCAGCCGGCAGATGAACCTTGTCCACGCGTCCGATGGCCTGGAAGCGGCCAAAAAGGAGATCGGACTTTACTTCGCGGACAACGAACTTTGCCCGTTCGAGATGACACTACTGCCGTGGCTAAAGGCCGGCGACGAGTAGAACGCCGGGTGCCGTGGTAGTGTCCCGGCCTGGTCGATCCATCAGAGTCTGCCGGCCGGCGTATCGCTGCGCAACTGCTCGATCATCGACAGGGTGGAGGCCTCGACGGCCTGCTGCCAGTTACCGGAAGCGATCGTGTCCCGGTACTCTTTTCGCTCGTAGGCAAAAATAATCCCCCGCGAACTGTTGACGACAGCTCCCAGCCCATCTGCGTCGAACGCCCCCTTTACTTCGCCGGCGCCGGCACCTTGAGCTCCGAAGCCCGGCACCAGAAACCAGCAGTTCGGCATGCACTCGCGTAATTCGCTCAACTGTGCCGGGTACGTCGCCCCGACAACCGCTCCGACTGCCCCGTAGTCTCCGTCTCCGCGTGTTTCCAATGCCAGTTTCTGAACGCAGGAGGCAACGTGACGGTAAACCGGCCGTTGGTCGGCAACCAGATCCTGAAATAGACCGCCACCTGGGTTGGACGTCTTGACCAACACAAAAATGCCGGCGTCCCGCTCCACGGCCGTCGATACGAATGGTTGCAGGCTATCGTCACCCAGATACGGACTGACGGTCAGTGCATCGGCTCCCCAAGCCCCTTGCCCCGACGCTCCGAGATAGGCCTTGGCATAGGCCGATGCGGTGGAACCGATGTCGTTGCGTTTGCCATCCATGATCACGAGCAATCCCTGTTCCCTCGCATAGCGGATGACATCGCCGAGCGCCACCATGCCGGCCGGTCCACACTGTTCAAAGAAAGCCGCTTGCGGCTTAACGGCTGGGACCCGCGGGGCAACGACATCAATGACCTCCTCGCAGAACCGCCGAAACGCGTCCGCCGTCGCTGAAAAGTCTCCTGGCGTCACGGAATCGCGTAACGGTCCGGGCAAGTTCTCCAGGCGAGGATCGAGCCCGACCAATACGGGGTTTTCCTTTGTTCGAACCGCCTCAGACAATCGCTGTATGAAACTCGCCACGAGTGTTTTACCCTTTCCGTGTTCGGGCCTATCCCCAAATCCATCAATCACTCTCCCGCCGCGCAGGTCCGCCGTGACGATCCCGATCGCAACCAACGCCCAACGGCACTGGCTCTGGTCGGTTGGGAAGTCTCCCGACAACGTTAGACGAACGATGGACCGTGGAAAAGGGGAGTCATCAATTCGATTCGGGCGATCCGAAGCAGACGAGCGTACCATCGTTCAACGGGATGAAGAGCTTGCCCTCGGCAACCGCCATTCCGTCAAACACGGGCCTGGCCGATAGCTGGTACCCCTTTCGTGCCTGCCCGTTCCGGGCATTGAACGCGTACAGGACCGGTGCGTCCGTCGGGTGAATGCCCGACGTATGCTCGGAATCGTGGACCGGGTCGGCGGTCGTTGCCGACTGATCGTTCCATCCGGCTGCGAACAGCGTGTCTCCAGCTAACACCATCGTTCGGACCTGCATCGGAAGGCTGTACGTCCACAAGTGGTGTTCCGTACTCGATTCGCGGGCGTTTTCCCAACGCTGGAATTCCGGTCGATCGGTGCTCGCAATCGGCTTGGGTTTGATTTTCGGATCTACGTCGAGAGGTTGCGAGTAGAACCGCACGCCGCGAGGAAACCGGCTCTCCTCGTACAGGCTGTACTGCTGGTGATGATGGCCCCTTTGCCCCTCCGGCCAGAGTCCGGGGGTTCGCTTGATGTACGTATAGGGATTCTGGATGCCCCATGCGCGCTCATCATCAAAGACAATCAGTTTGCCCCAGGGCGCAAAGGGACCACTCGTCAAAGACCAGTTCTCGCGATGAAACCAACTGTCGTTCAACAGACCGGTCGTGGCCGCCAGGATGGATCCTTTCCGTCGACTCGCCTCGGCCAGGTCCATTCGGAATCGACGAGTTCGCATAGCGATCACGTTGCCGTTGGAGCAGAGCACAGCGGGCAGCGCGGCATACGGCTGACCGGGCGACTTCCGGCTCTCAGTCGGCTCGGGCGTATCGAGTGTTCGTTCGTAAACCACTTTGCCAGTCACCACATCCAATCCATAAAGCGTGATACCGCCCTCCAGGTAAGATGAACGACCGGCCGCACAGTAGACGACCCCATTGACAACCAGAACACTCCCGGACACGGGCCAACTCGATTCCAACTGTCCGTCTTCCACGACGAATCGGTCGGCTGGCGCCGCTCGAAACTTCCAGACGAGCACACCGTCGGATGCACGAACGGCATACACCCACCCATCGCGGCACCCAAACAGGGCGATGCCTCGAGAGATCGTCGGAGGCGAATCGATCCGCCCGGCCGCCGTAAAACTCCATTTCGCGCGTCCCGTCCCCGCATCGAGGCACTGCAATCGATGCGCATCGATTTCAGCCAGATACGCCGCACCGCCGGACACCGTCACCGCACTGATCGGCCCTCGAAACGTCCGCCGCCAACGATTGACCAACTCGGCCGGCAGGCGAGTCTGCGTCGCCCCGCTCCGTTGCCGATCGTGCCGATACGTTGGCCAGTCGTCTCGATCCGCCTCGGATTCTACCTCGGCTAATCGGCTCGGCTGACTGCCCCGATCGACCTTCGGCGCCGAGTAGGCGGGACCGGGAACCAGCGCCGGCCCCGGTTCTTCCGGCACGGTGTCACCCGATGTGAAAGCCAATAATCCGTCCATCTTGATCTGGCTGAAACACCGGCAGGGATCAGGAGGAACGTAGAGCAACCCGTTGGCCGGCATAATCCCATATTGGCAGATCCCGCGAATCCACCAGTTGTGATGGACCCCTTGGTCTTGGAGCCCGATGAACTCGACTCCCCTTCGTCCACAGATAAAGAACTGATCGGTTGCCTTGTTGCGGTAACAGCGGTGGTGGTGTCCCGAGGGCCAGACTTGCTTGCGATCGAACCGTCTGACAACCTTTCCCGTCTTGAGTTCGATGCCCAGAAATTCTCGTCCATCGTTTCCCAAAAACTCTCCGCCCTCCGGGCGCAGCGCGTCAAGGGTCGCCACGGTCGGGAGCGTCCAGACCAGTCCGTCGATGACAAACAGGTCGCCCGGAGACGCGAAGCCAACGTATCCCGCCTTGTCCCACAGGAGATGGCCATCATCCGCGGCAAACGCAGCCAGCCGAGTGTTGGTCAGGCACAACACGGCGTCTTCCGTTGCCACAACCGTCGGCGCATACGAGCGAAGGAACAATCCCTTGGTCTCAAACGGCTCCTGCCAAAGCTGCCTGCCATCTCGAGCGTTCAGACAGTGAATGCTACGACTATCCAGGTAGTAGATTCGGCTTCCCAGCGCAGACAACGAGAGCGGTGCCATCGTCTTGAGATCCTCACCGTCCAGTTTCCATACGACTTTGCCCGCCGCCAGGTCACAGGCCACGATCTGCTTGTCTACCGGGTGCTTATCGTCGATCGTAAATTCCGTGTAGAGAAAGGGGTCAGCCGCCTCGCGATTCGCCTTCTGCGGATCACCAGTGACCGCCAGCAAGAGTCCATCGCTGACAATGAATTCTTCCGTGTTCTCCGTTCCCGGCAATGTGGAGATGGTCCGTCCGGTCTGCGCGTCGAGCACGGAAATCGGCGCCTCGAGGCCCAAGGTGACATAGACGCGATCACCGACCGCGACCAGCCGCCGGGGCACCCACGTTGGGCCGCTTCGGAAAAAGTAGAGCGACGTAACCCAATCGGAAACCGGCCGCTTCCACAAGACGACCCCGTTGAATGCATCCCGAGCGATCAATGACCATTTCGACGGGAGGTGAATCGACGAAGTCGGCCCCTCGTCATACAGGTAAAACACCTTCCCACGACAACTGACCATGCTGCTGAGCGATGCGAGGCCGTCATGATCCCGGGTCATCTGCCCAACGCCGGCACACCACTGCACATTGGACGGCGAGCCGACCCGGCGATCGTGAGCGACCGCGTTGCCGCTCGCATCGTAAAGATAGTGGGTCCAATCATCGATCTCTCCAGGAACCGGCTTCGTGAATTTCACCCACCCCTTACCAATCGACTGAATCGGGCCGATGACCTGCGACAACCACGGGCGGTTGTCCGACTGACTAACGACGGCACAGCCGCCGGGGACGAGCGCTCTCATGTTCTCGTCCGGTTCGCAATCCAGTCGTCCCGTGACGATAAACGC
>CAYNDU010000486.1:0-4893 GCA_964395615.1 uncultured Pirellulaceae bacterium
CCCATTTCTCTCTCCGGTGGACGGGGGGCGCTCGCCCCTTCTCTCGCGCGGCCACGCCCCCCCCCGCCGGGCCGCCGATTCTACGGCGTATGCCGAATCGCTGTCGCGTGGTTTCCGGGCTGCGGCAGCCAAGGTCCTACCCACGGTCGTCACGATCAAGACGACGACCCGCCCGCGTCGCATGTCGCCGCTAAGCGGCCGGAATCACCCATTCCGCGGCACGCCGTTTGAGGACTTGTTTCAGGACAATTTGGGACCCGGCATCATGCCGCAACGCGAAGGACTCGGCTCCGGGGTGATCATTGACAGCCAGGGGATTGTACTGACGAATAACCACGTCGTACGCGAGAGCGACGAGATTCTGGTCGAACTGAGTGACGGGCGCGAGTTTACTGCCACCGACGTCAAAACGGACCCTCAGAGTGACTTGGCCGTGGTGCGGTTCAAACCTCGGGGCAAGCTACCAGCGGCCCGCCTGGGCGATTCCGATCAACTGCAGATTGGGGATTGGGTTCTGGCCGTCGGCAGCCCGTTTGGGTTGGAAGCAACGGTCAGCGCCGGGATTATCAGCGCCAAGGGTCGGTCGCTGAACGAGGCCGAGCGTGCTCAATTCCTGCAGACCGACGCGGCGATCAACCCCGGTAATTCTGGCGGTCCGCTCGTCAACCTGAAGGGTGAAGTGGTGGGGATCAGCACTGCCATCGCGTCCAACACCGGTTCCTATCAAGGTATTGGGTTTGCAATTCCCGTCAACTTGGCCAAGTGGGTCAGTGTCCAACTGGTCCGCGATGGTCGAGTGCAGCGGTCCTATCTGGGGGTGGGGGTCCAAGTGCTGACGCCCGACGTGGCCGAACAGCTCGGCGCACGGCCCGGCCAGGGAGTGGTTGTCATCCAAGTCTACCCCGGCTCTCCGGCCGATCGAGCGGGCCTCCGGATGGGTGATGTGATTACACGGTTCGAGCAGCGAAAGATACGAACACCTCGCGATCTTCAGGAGTCGGTCGAACGAGTGGATGTGGGCACCGGAGTCAAGGTCGCCTACCTGCGTGGAAGACGTGAACACGACACTTCGATTCAGCTTGAGGAACTTCCGCAGCTGGCACCGGGAACGCCCGAAGCTCCGCGGTTCGGGCAAGGACGCGAGAAACTGCGTGGCGAGACCGAGTGGGAAGAGTCCTTGGGGATGACCGTCCAGGACCTGACGCCCGAAATCGCTCGCCGGCTGGGCTATGGTCAGCGTGACGGCGGAGTGATCGTTTCGGCAGTCGACCCGACGGGGATCGCCAGTCAGAAGGGCATCGAGGCAGGAATATTGATATTGCGGATCGGCGAGAAGGATGTCGCCACGGCTCAAGAATTCGCCGATGCGGTTCGCGGCAGTTCGCTCCGAGACGGCATTCTGCTATTGGTGGCCACGCCGGCCGGAAAGCGATTTGTCGTTCTGCGCCGATCCCGCCGATAGCGGGTGTCGGTCGTAGCTGCAAGATCCGGCCGCCGAGACTGGGAAAGCCTAGACGGGGAACGCCGAGACCGGGAAAGCCGAAAGGTGCCCGCTCGGCGGTTCGACCCGTGTGGTCACTGAGGGCGACTCTACCGCTCGATCGCATCCAGTGCGTTTCGTGCGGCCTGTCGGACTCGGTCGTCGGCATCCATCAGTGCGAGGGTGAGGTCCGCAATAGCGGGCGACGCATCCGAACCGACCTTGCCCAGGACATTGGCGGCCCAACGGCGAACAATGGGGTTATCCTGTCTGAGCGCCTGCCGCAACCGCTCGACGGCCGCCGGACCCGTTTGCGATATCAAGTCGGCCGTCGCGCCTTCCAATGCGGCGATCGCCTGCAGCTGCTCGTCGACCAGCCGTTGGCGACCGGCTCGTTCCTGATCGAGCTGGGCCAACGTAACGTCCAGCTCGTTTTCGATCGCCTGCATTTCAGCCGCGAGTGAATCTTCTTCCGCAAGCACTCGGTTCAACTCCATCGGTTGTTTTTCCGGCGCGCCCGGAAGGTTGGCGACGACTCGTTCTGCCGCGTTGTTCGTTGTGTCGATCCGGTCGGCTCCGGCCATTTCTTCCGGGCCAATGGTTGGTCCCAGTGTCGGGCCCTTCTCGGCAGTGGCGGTCAAGTATTCAAGCCCCAGGGCCATGGCTTCGTCATACCGGGTCAGAAGTTGCCGATAGGCCTGTTCCTGCTCCTCGATTCGTTCCGCCTGCGAGAGAAGTCGGTCGTTCTTCTGGCGCAGCATGGCCTCGAGCAAATCAACGCGCCGTTGTTCGGCCGTGGTCAATTCAATCTCGGCCGAATTGGACAAGACCCGCTTCTCCATTCGCGTGGCCACGGTCGGTGCCGTCCGACCGGGATCCACGAGAGCCACCGACGGAAGTCTCGGCTCCACGGCCAATTGCATGACCGCCCACAATCCGGCGAGAATAACCAAGAGAGCAACTGTCAAATATGCTCCGAGTGCCAGAAGGCCATTCTTTCCGTCCACGCATCACCTCTCGATCAGGCCTGTCCATCAACGGCCAGTCATTTGGGGGGCACACCGCGTCCGGTCAGTCTTTGCCGCCGACCCCGCCGCACGGCGGAGACTTGGAAACTCACTTTCTCTATTCTACGCCAAAGCCGTTAATTCGGTCAAAAAAAACGATCGGCCGTCGTACACTCGGCGACGGGCGGTTCGATGGCAAAACGATCGAATGGCACCGTGGTGAGGACCTGCGCGACACACGGATTGGCGTCTCGATGGACAAGGTCGAGCGAGGGCGTCCGGTGGGCCTCGGAGTGGGCAGTTGGTATTGCGCACGGCCTGGAAAGGTGGGACGCTCACGCGTCTCTTTTTCGGTCGCGACCGCGCGTCAGGAACCACTACGATGGTAGTCGAAATAGCCGTCCCAGGCCGCATCCAACTTCTCAAGGGCCTGTTCGATTTCGACCGCGTGCCAGTGGGATTGTTCGTCGCAGTGAGCCAGTCCCAACGTTTGAAGTTTGTCTAGGGCATCGTCGATTTCGAAGTCGACTTGAATGCGAAACAACTCCCACAACAATCGTTCCACTCGCCGATCGAGCGCCTGCTCGGTCCAACCTTCGGGAAGTGCTTCACACCACAACACAAACCAGGCCAGAATCGACTCCCGAAACTCCTGCGCCTCGGCCTCGTCCAATAACCGGAAGAGTACGCCGGCGTTGTTGTCGAGGTTTTGATAATAGAGGCTTCGCGTCAAATGATGCTGGTACTTATCTTTTGTCCGCAAGTAACCGAAGAACGACTTGGCGCCGTACCCCAATGTCCCGCCAACCGCGGCCAGAAACGTGAACATGCCGTAGAGGCTGGCGAACGCCAGGAGCTTGACGACTTTAAACAGCGACAATGCCGCGCCCGATACGGTCGGCAAGAGTATTTTTCCTTGATCAAGGAGCGACATCTGCACCTTGCTGCCGGGCAGAAGCATATCGACATCTTGTTTAGGGATATTCTTAAACAGTTTGATATAGACCGCTTGCGGGCTCACCGCGCCCGTGTATCCCGGGACCTCGCGAATCCGGAACATGACCGCCAGACGCTCATATATGGGCACGTCGACCACTTCCGGGCGATAGAAGTTGCGCCAGCGGCGCCGCTCTCTTTGCCCGAGAACGTCCCCACGAGCATAGACTTCCAACTGCCGAAAGAAATCGAGGTCGACCTTCAGTCGCACCCCCCACTCACTCGCCGCGCCGATTGCCAGTTTGATCTCCTCCCGATCCAGGCGGCTGTAATTGGCCTTCGTCAACAACTGTCCGAAACGCCCGAAGAGAGTCTCGATCTGCTGCGGCTCCCCCAACTCCCCGTCGTTTGAAGCGCCCTCAACAAGCTGATCGGGATCGAAGGGCGCGTAATCATCCTTGAGGTACTCGAATTCTCGATGAAACCGGTGGTGAAACGTGGCCTCCAGGAGCTGGCAGAGCGATCGAAACGCTTCGCGGTGTTCCTCGGGCAACTGCGGCAACTCAGAAAGGGCGGCGATGAGTTGGCTCTTGCGCACGGGAATGTAATGCTCCTGGCCCGACGCGCAGCGAACACCTCCGTCGAGGTTCCCTCCGATGGGGACGCTGCCATCAGGCTCCGTTTCGGACGAACGTCTCGGGAGAGAATCCTCGGCGGAGCACCGGTCACTCGATTCGCTCGAAGGTATCAGTGCGTTCATAAGCGTTATCGGTCAGGCTGCAAAAACGTCATCATAGCGTGCCGAGCGCGGCCATTATAGTGAGCGTCGAGTGCCCGTGGCAGCGGCCCCCGGTACACGCGTTCTCGTTCCTACGGGGCAGCTTTGCCCGTAGGAGCCCGTCAAACCGACGTTCACCCAGCCACCGACGCCCCCCTGCCTCCCCATTCCTCTGTCTTTTCTTCATTCCCCTGCCCCTTCTTCCTCTGCCTCTTCTTCATTCCCCTGCCCCTTCTTCCTCTGCCTCTTCTTCATTCCTCTGCCTTTTTCTTCATTCCCCTGCCCCTTCTTCCTCTGCCTCTTCTTCCACAAGCGTCACACGATCTCCCCGCGCCCACCACGGGCAAGCTGCCCGTGGCAACGGCCCTGGTACACGCATTCTCGTGTGTTCGGGCCGTTTGTCCGACATCATCGATCGCGACCCGAGATCGCGTGGGCGTTCGATCGGCAACCCGAATGCAACGGTCATCCCCCTTATTCCGACTCGACTCGGGCGATCAGTCCCGATTTTGCCGACCGATCTCACCAAAGCCCGAGTCAGCCACTGTCAACAGGCCATGTTTTGACAGACCCGCACCGCGAGAGAGGATCATCGTGACGACACCGTTAACCGTAACTCGGATCGAGTCGCTGGACCAGTTGCGCGCCCAGGGCTCCGAGTGGGACGCGCTTTGGCAGCGCAGCGGCGTTAC
>CAYNDU010000487.1:0-4880 GCA_964395615.1 uncultured Pirellulaceae bacterium
ACACCCAGAGAATCCCAATCGCCCGAACGTCAAGATCGCGCTGAATACGTCCACCCAAAAAAAAAAATCCGTTCCTGCACCCCCTGTGCGCCGGCAGTCTACTTCGGTTGCCTGGCAAGATGCTCCAGGAGTTCTTCGATGTGGGCATGCTGCGAGGTCGAGAGCGAGACGTGACCGAAACGTACTCGGTAGAACGCCTGGACAATCTCTTCCGGCAAGTCACCGGGAGTATCCAGTTGGCGTCGGGATAACTGAGCTGCGGCGACGGCCGCGAATTCTCGTTGAGTCTGGTTCGGATCGCGCCGAATACCCCATCTTCGCAAAAGGCGTTCGAGACGCACATAGAACGCGACGGAACTGTCCCGTCGTCCTCGTCGTGATTTCGATTGGGACCGCCAGCGGATTCGCAAACGGGGAAGCCAGGAACGAAGCGTCCGGTAACCAACGTACAGTATGAAACAGGTGACGAAGGCAACCAGCCCCGCCTGCCAGCGGAAGCCCTGACGCCAGAGATCTTGCCAACTTGCCCCCGTCAGGCGATCGAGCAGCATCTTCCACTTCTTCGCATCGAATAGACTGGAGACGGGAAGTTTCTGGTCGAGCGCCAGTGGAGCCAGGACGGAATCTTGCTGTCTGGTCGGAGTCAATCGGGAGACGTAGTCGTTCCAGAGCCAGCGAACGTAGTCGAATGACATGGTGGCTCGATCGAACAGGTTGCGTTGCGATCCCGATTCTCGAGTGGTCGCTGGAGTCGGATCCAGGCGGAGCCAGCCGCCACCGGCGTGCCGTTCTGCGGCGTAAAGCGTATCGGGGGGAACCTCGTCGGCCGGCAAATAGGCCTCGACCCACGCGTGCGCGTCCCGCTGGCGTACGAGGTAGTAGTTGCCGACGAAGTTGTATTCTCCTCCTTTGTACCCAATGACCATTCTGGTCGGGATGCCCTGGCTTCGCAGCATGAGCGTCAAGGCACTGGCAAAGTACTCGCAATGTCCGGTACGATGATTGGCCACAAAGTCCTCAATCGGATCGACACTGGGCCGGCGCTTCTGTTGGACGAGTTGCAGATCGAGCGAGTATTGAAAGCGGTCTTCCTCAAGAAAGAACCGTTCAAGCGCTTTGGCTCGATCGTAGGTGCTCCCATCGGGGGCCTCCGTTCGCACGATTTCCTCAGCCAGTTCCAGAAGCCGCGGGAACTCCTGTCGACTGTCAATATATCGCAGGCGTCTCTTGAGCAACTCCATCCGCGCCTGGTCTCGTTCGGTCAGCAAGTGATTGACATGTGGAGTGACCTCGATTTGCTGGCCGAACCGAAAACCGGTCGTCGCCACACAGAAACGGTATTCATCACTTAGATCACGAGCAGAGATACCGAACCGTTGTAATTGGCGAGAGCGTGGGGCGATACGAATATCACTGGGCGTTTCTGCGAACGAATAGGCGGGAAAGACACTGAACAGGAGTTGTCCGCCGGTTGGTTCAAGAAGCACGTCCTGCCGCACCAGGTCCCGAACGGACGGCGGCGAGGCCAACGCGAGCCCCGACGACGTCGTGGTCTCGATTTCCTGTCGCCATTGTCCATGGCCGTCGGCCGACAGGTATTTGGCCAGTACTGTGCCTCGGAAATAGGGCTCACCGACCAGCGTATAGGGCGCGCTTGTCTTGGCATTCGAAAAGCTCACTCGCATGACGCGCGCTTCGCTTTGTAAAACACGCCCCATTCGATCGAAGCTGATCTCCGGCGAGAATCCAACAACATTTCGTGCACCGAGGCCGTGCTGCCATCCTCCGTCACCCGTGCGCGGCGTCGTATAAAAGAAGACGGTCGAAAATGTCCAGCTGGCGAAAACCATGGCCAGGATCGGCGCCGAAAATGGCCGTCGCATCGTGCTCCGATAACCATCGAGGGGCGCGTTGCCCACAAACGCGACAGGAGGCCCGCCAAGCAAGGAATGGTCATCCTTTTCGGGCCGGGAGGCGGGCCCATTCTTGGACCGATGAGCGACCGGCCGTTCGCCCAGTCCGGACGTTTCTCGCTGGACAAAAAACACGGAAAGAGCAAAGAGGGCCAGGATGGAATACAGTCCGAGCAGGAAACCAAATTCGATTCCACCGCTTAGAAGCGACGCGACGACTACCTGCAGCAAGCTGAACATCATCAGTTGCGAAGAGATGCGACGGTTCTTTTCTCGGAATAACAGCACGATCTGCACGTACACCAGGAGACTGGCAATCGCCAGTAATTGTCGTTGACTGTCGGATTCCAGGAAGTGGTTTAGCGACACAAAGGCGGCCAGGAGCATGGCCCCGTTGGCCACAAACCGATTCAGACGAAACCAGCCCAGGCAGTCGGTAAAGATGAACGAGCTGCCGGCTGCCGCGATCGACAGGAAAGGGAGCAACATACTGCGCTGGCCGATGCCCAGCATCGAGGCGGACATGGCGGCCATGGCGGCGATGAGTACAGCAAGTAACATCCGCGTTCCGGAGTTTAAGGAGAATGGGTCACGGGTGAACCGTCCGCGTGGATCGTTGATCGGTCCGCAGCGTCGGCAACGGCCAACTGAAAATACTGCTCGCGCTGCTCCGATCGGCAATCGATCCAGGCGACGTCACCCATACTGACGTCGCCCGCCGGTGCCGGATCGGTCCAGGCATCCTGGTTCGTCAGAAATGGCGCGCCGCGCGTGCTGATAACGACCGATGGAGTACCGGGACGCCGGTCGGTTCGAGCCCGATGCAACGCGTCGTATATCGCCAGGCCGTCACCGGGCGTGGTTTCAGCCAGAAAGTCAAGGATCTCGCGGGCCATCAGTGGCGATGCCGCACCTGTCCAATGTCGAATGTCTCGGCCGGCGACGCAGATCGTCACTCGACCGCCACCATGCTCGCATAATTGAGTCACGGCAGTGGCCAGGAAACTGATCGCTATCTCGGAGCAGACACGTTCCTGCGTCGTGGGTGCATCGGGCTGCCACAGGTCCAAGACCAGCACCAGATTGCGGTTCCGCTGTTGCTCGAATTGGCGCACGGCCAACTCGCCCAGACGGGCCGACGTACGCCAGTGGATCCAACGCTTGCTGTCTCCGGGTCGCCATTCGCGTAATCCGTAATAGTCACCCTCCAATGTCCCTCGCCGCTGGGCATCGCTTTGGTTGCCCGTTTGTCTCGCGTCGATCATGCCGCTCCACCGATGCGTCAGCCGGCCCTGCCGCGGGCAGACGAGCAGTTGTTGCGTCGCCTGGCCGACGCATCGCGATCGGATGAGGCCGAGTGGAAACCGGGTGGACCAGGACAAGGGACGGAACTCGTACCGGCCGCGCCGCGTAAACTGCATTCGATATTCGAGCGCGGCACTCTGACGTGCTTTGACACGAGGCAGCATGAGCCGAACCTGCGTCGACTCACCGTCGCTCTCGGCATCCTGTCGTACCACGTGGTCGTCGAGCACCAGCATCCACGTGGCCACTCGGCGGCGAGCGTTGCGGGCGACGATGCCAATCGGTATCGAATCACCACAACAAGACCGATCCGGTACCTGCCGCTCGACGTGCAAGTCACGCACCATGTACTTCGCGAGCCGCCAATTGAAGAACAGCGGCCCAATCATCATCCCGCCAAGTACGACCAGCAGATTGACTTCGCCGAGTACGGCCCCGCCGATCACAAACAAGACAAGGAACGAATAGTACCAGCCCTCCCAGCAAATGGTGGTCGACGTTCGAGTTGGCATCATCGTCGCCCTATGCCGGAACACTGACTTGTTCCACGATCCGACGGATCAGATCTTCCGTCTCTCCCCGTTGTTGAGCCTGCAAGAAACCCTTGGGAATGACGCGATGGACCAGCACGGCCGAGCACAACTGCTTGACGTCGTCCGGTACGACAAACGTCCGGCCGGCCACCAGCGCTGCCGCCTGGGACGCTCGGTAAAGACTCAATGCGCCACGCGTACTCACTCCCACGTGCAGTTGCTCGCACTCTCGCGTGCGATCGACGATGTCGAGCATGTAGGCGGAAAGCGATTCATCCACCGTTACGTGCTGTACCTGCTGCTGCAGTTCCGCGATCTGTTCCGTATTCAATACCGGTTTCAGCTCGTCAACCGGCTCGCCGAACTGATGCGTTGCCAATACGCGTAACTCGTTTTCCCGGTTTGGATATCCCATCGATATTCGGAGCAGGAATCGGTCCAGTTGACTCTCGGGCAGTGTGTAAGTGCCCTCAAATTCGAAGGGGTTCTGTGTGGCAATCACCATGAAAGGACACGGCAAAGTGTGTGTCGTGCCATCGACCGAAACCTGACTGTCACTCATCGCCTCAAGCAACGCGCTCTGAGTCCGCGGGGGAGCTCGGTTGATCTCGTCCGCTAAAATGATATTTGCGAAAATCGCGCCGCGATTGTATACGAACTCGCCACTCGGCGCATGGAAAATACTGCTGCCCACAATGTCGCTCGGCAATAAGTCGGGCGTGAATTGTAAACGGCAAAAATCGCCCGAGACGCTTCGCGCCAGCGCTTTTCCCACCAGCGTCTTGCCCACTCCTGGAACGTCTTCCAACAAAATGTGCTCGCCTGCCAGGAGTGCCACCAGGCACAACCGCACGACGTCCGGCTTGCCCAACACTACCTGGCACATGTTCGTCTCGAGTTGCCGGACCCGCTCCATCAATGCCGGGGCCAAGTCCCCGTCCGCCACCCCGGATCGCAACGCCGGCGCATCATCAGGCCGGCCATCGGTTGGCTGCTGAGATTCGTTCGGACCGCCCGCTTTGCGTTGCATCGCTGAATTCCTAAGATGAGTTCGGTCCGATCACTCCGGACGCGGCGGAGGTAAAGGGGTCAGGAGTCAATTGCCGGAACGGCCCGTAGGGTGCTTCGC
>CAYNDU010000488.1:0-4862 GCA_964395615.1 uncultured Pirellulaceae bacterium
CAGCGATAAATCGCTGGGCTAGTATCACCCGTCCCTCACGGGACGGACTAGCCGGGAGCCTTGAATTGGGCGCGGGCCATTCGTGAAACGAATACATGAACGGGCGTGCGAGTCTTGCGCCGTCCTTCCCGGGAACATTGGGACCAGGTGCCGGGCTGGGGCGGAATGGAAATCCGTCATTCAGGGCACACTGGCGGGCCGGGCGGGCCGGTTTTTTCTTGCTCCGGTTATGATGACGCAGATTGCACCGAGAACCATCGTTGCCGCCAGGACGGAACCGAGATTGATGGGGCCTTTGCTGCCCGACCAGACGATGGCGTAGCCGATCGCGCCGGGGAAGAGCGCGTAGTATGTGAACACGATCAATGTCTTTCGAATGACCGTGCCCTCCTTGCCGATCAGCCCGACAACGGCGGATGCGGCAACCACATTGTGGACGCAGATCGTATTGCCGGCGGCGCCTCCTACCGCCTGCAGGGCGACGACCCACGTGGGATCGATGCCGATCCGCGTGGCCACATCGAATTGGAACAGTGAAAACATCATGTTGCTCACGGTGTTGCTGCCCGCGACGGCCGCTCCGATCCCGCCGATGAACGTGGCGAAGATGGGCCATGCGTGGCCGACCATTTGTTGCACCCCGGCCGCCAGCGCGATCGGCATCTTCTCGTAGCCGACACTCCCCCCGCCGCTGTTGATAAACACCTGAACCATCGGCACAGTGAATACCAGGGCGACGGATGCCGGGATCATTGTCAAGCCGGATTTGCGCCAGGCGCGACGATAGGACGGCGCGGCCATTCGATGCAGCAGGAATGTGACCAACGATACGATGATGAACACAGTGCCGGGCAAGTAGAGAGGCATCACCGTGCGCGAAATCTCCGTGCCGAAAATGCTCTCGACGGGGATCGTTACCGATTTGATCCAGCCTTCGAGTGGCAGGGCCTTGAGTCGAGTGGCGACCAACAACAGGGCAACCAGAAGATATGGGAGCCAGGCGGTGACAGCCGACAGGTTGCGGCCGTGTTGGGAACTCACCTCAAACTCCATGCCCGTCCATTCGGCGTCCCATTGCTCGCGCTCGGGAAAGTCCCATGTCTGGTCGTCGGCCGGCATGAACCAGCCCGCCCGAGCTGCTGGTACCACAATGGCCAATCCGATCAGGCCCCCAAAAAGCGATGGAAACTCGGGTCCCAGCAGGTAGGCCACCGCCAGGTAAGGGACGGTCATGGCGAGCGCTGCGAAGAGCGCGAACCGCCAGACGGCAAGGCCCTCCCAAAACGATCGCCGCTTGCCAAAGAACCGGGTCATCAAACCAACAACGAACAAGGGTACGAGGGTGCCGGTTATGGCGTGCAACGTGGCCACCTTCAGTCCAATCATCGCCAGAAAGCTGCTCCACTCGGCGTATCCCGCCGCCGCCGCGAATTGCTGGATGCCCGCGTCCGCTGACAGACCCGTGTTGACTCCAAGCAGGATGGGTGTCCCACAGGCTCCAAACGAGACAGGTGTGCTCTGTATGACCATTCCGGCGATCACCGCTGCCAGTGCCGGGAAACCGAGTCCTACCAGCAACGGCACCGCAACGGCGGCCGGAGTTCCGAAGCCCGCGGATCCCTCGATGAACGACCCGAATAGCCAGGCGATAATGATCACCTGGATGCGCCGGTCGGGCGTAATGTCACTGAACGTCTGCCGAATCCGTCGAAGCGCACCGCTCTCCTCCAACGTGTTGAGTAACAGAATGGCACCGAAAATAATGTAAAGTAACTCGGCGGCCACAATGAGCCCGCGCACACTGGCGGCCGCGATCTGGACCGTCGAGACTTTCCAGACAAAAAACGCCAGCAGGACCGCCACCACGTACGAAATCGGCATCGCCCGACTGGCCGGCCAACGCAAGATGACCAGAAACAACGCGACGGCCGCAATCGGAAGCAGCGAAAGCAAGGCCAGCAACTCAACACCCATGTCGTCTCTCCGCAATAATCAAATCTCGAACCGTCCGGTGACGGTCCGCACCGCAGATATCCGTTGCCTGCGTTCGCGCCCGTGTCGACGACCGCGTTTCTTGCCAGGCGAGCCGTCAATCCCCATCCCATGCGCGGGAATTGGAAACAGTGCCGACGCAACCGCTCAGAGTGCGTAACTCGGTACCGGAAGACGCTCGCCATTCTTGAGTGCCGATTCGTTGGCAACGATGCCGCAGACCGTCATGTTTAACGCCTTGGCCACGTCGACCAGTGGAGTGCGGTCCTGAATGATCGCATGAACAAACTCGTTGCACAGCTGCCCGTGCGAGCCTCCATGTCCGCCGGGCTGGACCTTGGGCGGCAAAGCCGGTCGCTCCAGATCGGGAAGTTTCTTCATCGTTCCATGATATTCCGTGCCGTCCATCCATCCCCGCTCGCCAAAGACGCGACCGGTCTCAATCACCTTGCCTTGAATTCCCTTGCACATGAGCATTCGCGACGTACCACCCTCTGCCGTTTCAAACAGGGCGATTTGATCGGTGAAACGGTTCGCGTACCGGTTGGCTCCCGGCTGATACGATGGAATATTCGCGTTGAATCCCGTGCACGAGACAGATGTAAACGGTTTCCCGGTCACGCCGACGTAGTAGGCCGTCGAGTGGGTAGGATACCAGAGCGGGATGCAACCGATGCGCCAACCTTTATATGATCCGATCTGTCGCGAATGGAAGTGGTAGTACTCGCCCTCCGAATAAATCAGTCGACCGAACCCGCCCGCCCGGTGAATCTGCCGCATGGCGTAATTATCTGACCGAAAACAGGAGGTCTCCATCATCATGTATTTTTGCCCGGTCGTCTTGACGGCCTCAAAGAGCCGGTCGGCATCTTCGAGCGATCCCCACACGGCCGGCACGGCGCTGGTAACGTGCTTGCCATGCTTCATGACATCGACGGCTTGTCGAGCGTGGCTCGGCGCGTCGGTCGCCAAAAATATGGCCTCGATCGTTTCGTCTTCGACCATCTTCTCGAGCGACGGATAGGTCGTCTTGCAGCGACAGGCCTTTGCCAGAGCGGCGCAGCGGTCAGGAAACAAGTCGCTTACCGCAACGACATCCACGTTGGGATGATCCTGAAAACCGAAGGCGGCCCCAAATCGGCACGTGCCATATCCAACGATTCCGACCCGTACCTTCCGGTCCGAAACGGGTTGCCATTGCTTCGTCGCTTTCGGATCCACCGCTTCGTTTTCGAACCCCGGGATCTTCGGTTTCTCCTGGCTCCATGCCGTTGCGCCCATTCCCATCGCCGCAACACCGGCACTCATGCCATGAAGAAAAGACCGTCTCGAGGGTGAATGGCTCATGCGAGTCTCCTTGGTTCAGGTGGTTGATCGTGGGTGAGCGGGGTCGGTAGACGACAAAGGTCGCGACCGTGGATGGACTCTCGTTGGCTCTTCGGGCCCCATTTTGACCAGCATACAATTTCGGAATCCCACATGCCACTGAGCGGAATGGCTCGATCCCCGGAAGCCGATTGCCGGATGGCTCGAGAAGAGTGATACCGTATCGGTACCGTATGATCGTATTAATCGTATTTCGAGTGATCTTGACACGAGACGGGACACGCGGCTATTGAGTGTGCGGCGAACGTGTTTTTAGGTGAGGAAGAGAAATGTGGCAACGAATTCTTATGAGTACCGGCGTGCTGGCATTTCTAATCGCCTCGCCGACCTGGGGGCAAGAAAGCGGCGTTTCGTCGACGTATGGCCGTCAATTGCCGCCCCCCGTTCACTCGACGCCGCCAGCGAATCCCTTGACCGAAAGGGATCCCATCAGCCTTCGCCAGGACGACGCGCCTTCGGAAGAGGAAGTCACCGCCGACGTTGATATCATCGTCGATTCGATCGAACCGGATCCACTGGACCGTTTTCGTGGGTATCGCTACCAGTCGGACGCCACCGAGTGGATCATTGGTGACGGCGATCAGTTCGGGATGTTCTCATTCCTTTCGGATCATTACGAGGAGTCCGGTGTCGCCAGTGGGCTGGGAGTGGGCGTGCAGTTTCACTTTCTCGCCGGGCCCGAGCGTGCCGACATGCCGCCACGTGTCTACGACTTCAGCCTCGGGTATCAGCGTCGTGATCGGCTGGGCGCTTTCGGATACGATGTGGCGTTTTCGATCATGGCATCGAGCGACTTTGAGGGGAGTAGTCGTGACGGGATTCGGTTTCCAGGTCATGCCGTGGGTTTTATGGAAATTGGGCCGGCTGCGGAACTGGTCCTTGGTGTCGACTACCTGGATCGTGGGAACATTAAACTGCTCCCCGTGGCAGGCCTGATCACTCATCCTTATCCGAACCTGCGTCTTGAACTTCTGTTCCCGCGGCCAAGGGCCGTCTTTCAGCTCACCGACCGCCAGCAACTCTACCTGGGTGGGGAGCTTGGCGGCGGTACGTGGGCCGTTGAACGAACCTCGTTGCTCGACGACCTGGTCACGTATGAAGACCTGCGCCTTACGGTGGGGCTCCAACGTATCAAGGAGGGGCACAAACGTTCCGCGATCGAGGTCAGCTACCTCTTCAACCGTCGCCTCGAGTACACATCGGGTATCGGTACGTTCAATCCGATCGACACGGCCATGATCCGATTCGTCCAGACCTACTAACGCGTCTGCGTCGCGCATTCGTCAGCTGGTGCACCGGCCGAATCACGTTCAACCGCTTGTTCGATCTTGTTGTTCTCACGGAGGCACAAAGGCACGGAGAGGGGATTAGAGTTCTCCGTTTATCGTCCGAGTGATACCATCCTTCATCAGCGCCTCGCCGAAATTCCACAAGCACTTTGCCCCCGACAATCAGATCGGCGCGAAACCCTCCATCGAATTGTT
>CAYNDU010000489.1:0-4860 GCA_964395615.1 uncultured Pirellulaceae bacterium
ATACCACCGACTGTTGGAATCTCCAGTGAACACCTTGCTCAGCCCAACCGCTACAAAAGCCCGTTCCTGCACCCCCCTCCCGCCGCTCTGTTCGTCCAGAACTACGCGCGTGAATGCCGGCCGGCCGTCAACCGCTATCGACCGTCCGAGTCCGTACAGAATCGATCGTTGCGTCTCGGCCCCCGAAGTACACGGCGCCCGCACGCCACATGCTCCATCGTCACGCAACGTTCACCATTGACAGCACAATCCGACGCACCCTGTCCGTGATCACGATGGACACGAACGAGGCGGACGGGAACGAGCAGCATGGCGTTCCGACCCCATACAAACGATGGCAATGACCGTCTCGCACCTGCGTCCCGAACACGAAGTGAACACTGACGCGATCACCGAAGTGTCGTACAATGCGATTGGACGGCGGAGACCATTCATCGAGTTCGGGAAGTACGTTTGCCGGGAGGCCTTGCGCGACAATGAAATGGTTCGGGAAAGACACGATGATGCTTACACTCGCTTCATTCATGCTCGCGGTCCCAACGCTTGTCGCGTCCGATGGCTGGAACCAGCTTCAGGGTGATGCGCGTCGGTCGGGGAACGCGACGACGGTGGTGCTCCCCTCTCCGTTGGGCCTGATTGCGGCATTCCCAACGACCGATGCCGTTTTTGCAGCACCGGTCGTCAGCCAGGGCACGGCGGTAGTCATCGATGGTTCGGGCGTCGTTCACGCGATCGACACGCGCACGATGGAAGTACGCTGGACCTTCAAAACGGAAGGAGGCCCCGGGAATTGCAACAACGTGGCAGCCCCTGCGATCAGCGGTGATTACGTTCACGTCGGGACGACGAGCGGATACTACTACGTCCTGAATCTAGAGACGGGTCGTGTTGTGCATCGACTCGACTGTGGCGAGCCGATTTTTTCAGCTCCTGCCGTCGGTGCCGACCGAGTCTACTTCGCGACGCTTGGTGCTCGTGTCTACTCCGTGCGGCCGAACGGCACCGTCTGCTGGACCTGGGATTTCGTCAAGGAGGTCGTCCAATTCGATGGCGACCGGTGGAGTGGCGCTGACTGGCTTGCTGCTCGCAAGGATCGGGTCACCTGGCGTGACCATTTCGTCTGTTCACGAGACATCTGCCTTGTGGGCCGGACGATCGTCGTGCCTGCCGGTGGACGAACCGTTTTCCTGGACGACCGGGAAGACGGCCCTCACGTTCGGCGCGTCGCGACGATTCCCGCCTACGTCGGGTCGGAGTATCCCGCGACGTTCGGCCAAAGCGCGGATGAAAAGGGCAACCTCTACGTTCAGTGGCACCGCCGCGACAACTCGGGACGGACCGAGATTTTGCGTGCAGATGTCGAGAGCCAGGTCGAGACGTTCGTCCCCGGTTCGGAAACGGCCATCCACCTGCCGGGGCTCATGAGTTTCACGTCAGTCAGCGTGCGCGGTGACGACGTATTCAGAGTCCGACCCGAGCGAGGATACGGACTGTGCCGGCACCGTTTACCAACGGCTGGTTCGGATCGCCCGGGAGTGGATGTCCTGAGCGAAGCGGGGTCGGTCTGTCCGCCCGTGCTGACACAAGGTCACGCGATCTATGGTGGCCTGGACGGCAACGTCCACGTCATTTCACTTTCGGACGGTCGGGAGTTTTCGTTGGCTACGGCGTTCGGCGCGCCCATCACGGCACCTTTGGCCGTAGATAGGAACCATGTGTACGCAGGTTGTGAGGATGGTTATCTCTACGTATTTGGAGAGGACGGGAAGGCGCCTCTCCCGGAAAAGAACTTGGAACTCTGGAGGACCCGCAGCCGGTTGACCGGCCCCTTTTCCGAATCGAAATACGACTGGTATACGAACTATGGGAACTTCAGTGGCACGAACGCGACCGATCAACGGCTACGGCCCCCGTTGCGGATGCGCTGGGCTCGGCGGTTGGAAGGCACGGTAAAACACTTGCCCGTATGCGGCGGCGGTAGGCTTTATACGCACACGGCCGAAGGCCAGATCATCGCGGTCGAACAAGACACGGGCCGCCTGCTCTGGAGACGCTACTGGCCCGACGTCTACCTGTCCTTCACATCACCGCTCTACGTTCGCGGCAAGCTGCTGGTGCCACAGGGTGGATGGAAGCGGTCGATGATGCGCTGCCTCGACGCCGCCACCGGGCGACTGCTATGGGAAACGCCGTTCACCGGCTCGCCGGGCTGGAGCCGTCAGTTTCCACCGGTGGTACAGGGAAAGATCGCCATGTACGCGTCCGGGTCGGGTACCTACGCGGTGCAAGGGACGGAAAAGGCGTTTATTTTCAAAGGCGAACCCGAGCCGGACCCGGAAGGCCGCGAGGTGATGAGTTGGATTTACTCGAATAGCAACCCGTACTATCCGAAAGACAGTCGGCCCAGGATCTGGGCCTGGGACGTGGAAACAGGAAAAGTGATTTGGGAGAAGGACTTTTCCAAGTACGGGCGTGGCGGCAATGACTGTGGGATTTGCCTGCTCGACGGCAAACTCTACTACTCAGTTTTCTTCGGTTTTTCGATGAGCCAACGCAAACGGCGTGGATTACCGGTGAAAAACTACGGATTGACCGCCTGTCTGAAACCGGAGACGGGCGAAGTCGTCTGGTTGACAACCGACTATTACGTGACATCAAAATGCACGCTCAGCGCACGAGACGGCAAGATCTTCGTCGGTGGGTTCAACCCGGCGAATGAATCTACGAAGGATCGCTTCGTGTGGTGCCTGGACGCCGGCGACGGCTCGCTGGTCTGGCAGTCGGATCCCGTCTCTTCGGCGCTCAACGCCGTGTCAGTCGGAAACAACTTTGTCTTCTCCAACGCGCTGCGTGGCAAGGCCAACGTATTCGATCGGAAGACGGGGAGAATCGTCGACAGTATCGGCCACAACTATGCCTGCTGCCGGTTCACATTGTGCGAACCGTATGTGCTCGGCGCCAACATGGACATGATCGACCTTTCGGACGGTGGCAAGCTCGTTTCCACGGGGCCGGCTGTCGATTCTCGCGAATGTCTTGGGGCCGTTGTTTCAAACGGGCGCATCTTCTACACGTCGCAGGCGAGCGGCCTCGTCGTCTCGCAAACGTACGGCCCCCGGTCCTCCGATCTGCCGCCCGCTTGGGAACGACAGTAGTGCCGCCCCTTCGATCGGCTGCTTTGTGTCGATCGAATCGTGATCTGCAACAAGTTGGCTGGTGAAGATTCGGTTCGCTTATTCGTCGATCGGTCGGACTCGAACGAGCAAGTGTCCGTGGGCCGCCTCCGACCGCTCGTTGCGACAGGACACGTGCACAAGATAGTCACCCGGGTGGCGATAAACGTGCGTGGTGACCGCATAGCCATCGGGCGAGTGGGGGTCCGCATTGCCGTCCGACCGAACGGTGACTGGCGGCGAACCATCTCCGAAGTCCCACGATTCTGGACCGTTCGATTTTCCGAATGAACGAACCTTAAAGGTAATCGGCACTCCGATTCCGACGTCCCGAGTCGGGGAGCAAGCGGGATGGATGGTCGGTGGCGTCAACTCGGGGTGTTCAGGATCGAGCACGAGGACGACGGCAAAGTCATAATCGACGTTCCCTCGGTCATCGGTTACCCGGACCACCTCACTGTATTCACCCGGATTGTCATAGCGTCGCTCGACCGTGGAACCACTGGCCGTTGTGCCATCGACAAACATCCAATCGGTACGGCGGATCTTCCCAGCTGCCGACCAGGATCGATTCGCCTCGAGCGTCACTGGCTGGCCGACCCAGGTCACGTGATGGGGCCGCGCCACGGCGATAAGCTGCGGCGAGTACTTCCGCACGTATGCTTCCCAGGCAAAGGCGTACGCAGCCATTGTTCCCCATTTGCCCGATGGCTGGCGAGATTTGATTTCGAAATGAAGATGAGACCACCCGCCACTCGCGCCTTCCTTGCCGAGTGTTCCTATCGGATCACCCAAGGTGATCTTGCGCCACACTCGACCGGTCGGCGATATGCAGCAGCGACAAGGTCCGTGCGACGGCCGTTGACTTCCACGGTCACGCGTGACGCGCGGATCGCGTGCCGAACGGGATCGCGCACATCGCTCACCTTCAACAACTTCACGTGCGCATAACTCCCGTCGCACAGTTGCACCCGTCGCTCTTCTCCAACGCGCAGGTCAACCGTGCGCACGCGCGGGGTAAAGGTCGGCTTCGGCGGTTGCGACTTTGCCGGTGTGGTCAGCCAACTCCCAACGACCAGCAACAGACACCCCGCCGGTCCGGCCAGTCGCCCGCAACTCAAACGATGTCCGCTCATGGTAGATCGTCCTCCGCCCATTTGGCCGCGATACTTTTCGACTCGGCTCCTACTGCTCCCGGCCTCTGTCCCGATGGTTCGCTTCTATCTAACGTGATCGCTGCAGCCGGCCAGTTGCCACCGAGGCGCTTTCGGTGGTTGGGGGCGTGGACAAGCCGTGACACCCGGGGGCGGCTGCCAGTTTATTCGGACATATGATTATGCATATCGTCGGCGAACAGTACGTGAGCCTTATCCCCTCGAGCGTAGACATACGCGACCAGGTCGAGGATCTCTTCACGCGAGAGCTTGTCCAACAGGCCCTTCGGCATCAAAGAAGTGTCCGACTTGTCCCGGTCGTCAATCTCGCTCTTGTTCAAAATGGTCGGTTTGTCCTTGGCCAAGGGATCGATCACGATCTGGACTTCCTCTTCCGTCTCTTCCAAAACCATACCAGTGATAATCCGCCCGGTGTCCATAATAAAATTCTGCGATTGGTATTTTTCGTTAATGTCTTTAGAGGGTTACACGAGCGAGCGGAGAATGTACTCTGTCGAGTATCTCTGAACTGT
>CAYNDU010000490.1:0-4855 GCA_964395615.1 uncultured Pirellulaceae bacterium
CCAGTGAACACCTTGCTCAGCCCAACCGCTACGCGAGCCCGTTCCTGCACCCGGCGAAAGGAGCCGGAGACGGCGAAACGGGCCGAAGATTCGCCGTCAAGACGCGAAATACACGTCGGTACCCAGAGAAGTCCAAACGTCGCTGCCGTTCATACGCTGCCGTTCATTCGGGGCCATTCGCACGGGGCCATGACCATCGTGGTAGGAACGGAAGTCGGCGGCGGCCGGATTCGCATCGGTTGGCCTGTTGTCGATACCGATACCGCCCGGCGCCCGCGAGCAGGCGACTTGTCGCGGAGGCCCCATGGATGGAACGATGGAGCGTGGATTAAGATGGGGGTTGCTATTAGGATGGTGGTTGCCGATCGTCGCTCCAGGCCGGATGTCGAAGACGGCGATCGTCGCAACAAGCGGCCAATGTTCGGCCGATCTATTTTGAGTCGCGTTGTCAGGGGAGTCTGCTCATGCCAGGCGTTATGGACTCGGTTTCGACCGTCAACAGTTTGATTCGTACCCTGTTGGGGGTCGTCATCGTCGCGATGGTCGGCTTAGCCGGTTGGTACGGGTATTCCGTTTACAACGCTCATGATCGGGAACTCAAGGAACGGGACGAGGAACTGGCCGAGGTTCGCAATCGCCTGGACACTCAGAGTCGTCAGCTTCAGGAAAAACAGCTGGTGCTCGACCAACAGGTCGAAATGCTCGCTGAACGCGACCGGCAGATTACGGATTTGAATCTCGATCTGAAGAAGAAACTGGCACAGATTCAGAAACTTGATACATCTCTTCGACTGTTGAAAGTGAATCATCGAGTCGCATGGCTGACGGTTGTCGATCAGGGCACGGATGACGCGACCAAGGATCTCTACACCGACGTCTCATTCGTCGAAGTTAACGACAAGGGTGAAGCGATCGACGCCCCACGGAAGTTTCGGATTCGAGGCGACGTCGTCTACATCGATAATTGGGTCGTCAAGTTTGATGACAAGTACGTCGAACAGGCGGACATTGATCGAGCAACGTCGCTCGTACTCTTCCGTCGCCTTTTTGGGGAATCACAAACGCCCAACGACGGCTTTTCGCTCGACACCGAAGGGGCTCGGCCACGCGCGTATTCCGGTGACCACCCGATGAGCGAATTTGAAAAGAAGATCTGGGTGGACTTCTGGTCGATCGCCAACGACCCGGAAAAAGCAAAGGAGTTAGGAATTCGTGCCGCGCATGGCGAGGCACCGTCGATGAAACTGAAGCCCGGAAAATCGTACAAAGTCCAGCTGCGATCGTCCGACGGGCTATCCATAACACCAGACAACGGACCCCCGCCCATCGTCACCAAACCGGCCGCCTGAAGAAAAAGGGGTCAGGACTCTTTTGTGCGAAGCACCCTTCGGGCCGTTCCGGCAAAAGAGTCCTGACCCCTTTTTCGGCTAGGACGACTGGGAAGCTTCCGTCTGTTTCAACAGTTTGAGCAGTTGAAGGCGGAGATGCCTGATCTTGAGGCTGAGCGGCAAGAGAGCCCGGTGATCGTTGGTTTGCGCTCGTTGAACGTGTTCTTGATTATCGCGATTCACAAGAAGGATCGCGGCGATGTCTTTCGTCTCATCGGCTTGTCCGAAGGCGTTGAAAGCGTCAACGGCCGAGCTGCCAAGGTCGCCCGCCGAAAAAACGACACAGTGAGCCAGCGGCTCCGGTTCGTCGTGCTCGGCAAATCGCCGTAGCGCCCGCTCGGGGTCGCTCACCATGAGGACCCGATAGCCCCGCTTCTTGAGCGCCATACGAAAAGAGTCCTGCATCTGCACGTTGGACTCTACGATCAGTACCGTGCGGTCCTCTCCTTCACGTTCCAACGGCGTTTGGTCACCGTCAACGTGTTCCGACTCAGTGGATTCGGATGCTCCACGCTCCGAAACATAAACGCCTTTGTCACCGCTCTCCACACGCTGCATCACCTTGCGGACGTCGTTCAGCATTTCTCCGGGGTTCTGGTAGCGTTTTTCCGGCCGCAAATCCATCGACTTGTTGACAACGGCCACCAGGTAATTCGGAAGGTCGGGGACGAGTTGCACGAGTGGTTTGATTTCGCGATAGCGCCGCACGCTCAGCCGCTTGATGCGATCACGCGTTTCGTACAGCGGTGACTGGCCGGCCAGCATGTGATAGAGCATGACGCCGGTGAAGTACAGATCGCTGCGCTCGTCGTTCTTGCGCACGCCGGTGATCCGTTCCAGACCGGCATAGTCGATACTGCGTGGGTTCGGTGCTGCGGAAATCGCTTCATCGGTCATCTTCGCCGTGATCGCCGCCAGACCGAAATCGACCAGTTTTGCCCTCCCCGTGGAAGCGATCAAGACGTTGGACAGCTTCATGTCTCGATGCGTTACGCCCTTGTTCGCGGCGTAATCAAGGCCCGCCAGGATATCGGCTAATAACTTGAGTGAGGCAGGTACATCCAGTTGCTTGCGCCGTTTGAGAAAGTCTCTGAGGTTCTGCCCCTCGACGAACTCCATGACCATGAATGTTCGGCCTCGGTCCTCCTCAACCTCGTAAACCGGGACGATGTTCGGATGACGCAATGGCATGACCATCCGAGCTTCTCGCAAAAACTGCTCCGTCGTCACCAGGTCGTCGGCGTACCGCTTGCGCAACACCTTGACCGCCCTTACTCGACCCGTCTCCCGGTTGGCCGCACGGTAAACACGAGCGAACGTGCCACTCCCAACCAGGTAAAGCACCTTGTAATTACCGTAGAAGTAGCCGACTCGCTTTCCGTCCAGAATGCGTTCCACCTGGAAGTTCGTCAGCAACTCCCGGCGCACCATGAGCGAGGTAAATCTGTCGAGCGGGACGTCACGACTCCCAAACTCACTCCACACCGCCTCCAGCTTGTGACTGTCGACCAGGTCGAGGTCAAATGTGCGCTGTGCGAACTTTTCCGCCGTCATTTCGGCCATCTACAGAATTCACTTCCCTTTCAAGGTGCCGCCGGTCACAATGATCGGCTCAGTAAGCCCCCCAAAAAACAACCGGTTCCGGACCGCCAAGGGGTCCGCATTACGAAAGTCACCCGAGCCCGATCAAGTTTCATACTATTCAAACTTGCCGCTGGAAGCAACTTGAACCTTACCCATCCCGAGGACTAGTCGCCCTGCCCCTCTTCGTTGGGGTTCTGTTCGCGGTACGCGTCTCGCTCACGGCGCGTGGCCTCAAGGTCAAAAACCAGATACTTCATGTCGAGCCTTAATTGGCTCAGGGCCTCTTGCACCAAACTCAGGATCCGCCGTCTCCGGCAGGTGCTCTCGACCACGCGTGAAAAAACGGGCTCGATTTGCGCACGCGTTTCAATCGGCAAACGGGCAATCAATTGGCCCAATTCGACCACGTCTTTCGGCAGTTCATCGGCTTGCTTGGGATTGAATCGGGGGGCGGTCGTCATGGGTGTCGTCTCCTGCGGTGGTTTGTTGATACGCGAGAAAGTAAATGCAGGTTGCGTGCCGATATTCCGTCGACCGAGTGCGATTGTCTGTAAGTTGTTTTCAGTAAAGGGGTTGCGATTTCTTCGGCGAAAAGGCCCGGATCGAGCACGTCGCAATAAGGCAACATGGGTGCCCTGGCCACAGCCCTCAAATCCTGATACAAGCCGACCTTACGTCGGATCTGTCGATCCGTCACCCGACGTGGCGTTTTGGCCACTTCCGTCAGGTCTCCCAAGAACGCCCGATTCGCGGGGCCGTGTCGGGTCCAAGGGATCGACCACGCGCTGCGGGGTACGATCCTGGAATAACCTGCCCGAATCCCAACAGGGGACGTTCGCATGATCGTGCGAAGATCATTGGCCGTGTGGATACTGGCGGTCCTGTGTCCTTCACCCGGGAATGCCGCGTTCCGAGAGTCCTTTGAAGGACCGACACCGAGCTGGCGGCTATCGGATCGAGATTGCGAAGTTCAAATCACGCGTCACCTCCGTTCAGCCGACCAGGTTCACTCGGGGCAGGTAAGCGAGCTGATTCAGTTGGTGGCCGGGCAGGGGACGTTCATCCATTTGAGTCATCCCATCCCGGCCGCTCGACTGATTGACGAACTCTCCATCGGCATGTGGGTCAAGTCGGACCGAACGGGCATGCAGATCATTGCGAGGGTCGTTTTTCCTCGCACGAATGACCCGACGCGCGCGGGTCCCTTGAGAACGCTCTTGCGCGGGACGTCCTACCAGCGCGTTGGAGCCTGGGAGCGGTTGGAGATTGCGGATCCACGCCAAATGCTGGCTCAGCAGATTCCACTGCTGCGCTCACAGTACGGGTCCCAGGTGGACATGCGCGAGGCCTACCTTGACCTGCTGGTGCTTAATGCCTACGGAGGGCCCGGCCGCGCAGATATCTGGATCGATGATCTGGCCATCGAAGGCCTGGTCGCCATCGACCGCCTGGGCGGAGATGCTTCGACTGGGGACTCAACACCGACCGCCGACTCGATGGCGGGACGCGTGGCGAACCACTCGTCCTTGCCACTTGCTGCGGATCCCGCCGCTTCCGGCCGCTCCGTGCCCGTTGTCCAAACGGGACTGGTCGGATCGGTTTTCACAATTGACGGGCGCCCTGCATTGATACGGGCCGTCGAGCACAATGGTGAGTCGTTTGCGCTATTGAAGAAGCTCGGATTCAACGCCATTCGATTGCCGGCACCGCCCACTCACGATCAATATAGCGAGGCTCGTCGTGCCGGCATCAAACTGATCGCTCCTCCGCCCGCGGCTCCTCCGCCCGCGGGCCCTTCGCCAGCCGCTCGAGTGTCCTCGGACCGGCGAGGCGACTGGGATGGCGCTCTCGCCCGGGGCTCTGGGGGTGGTACGAGGTTTGCG
>CAYNDU010000491.1:0-4852 GCA_964395615.1 uncultured Pirellulaceae bacterium
CCTGACCGGAGCGGAAATGGGCATCACGGGACCCTGATCTCGGACGGTTCGGCATCCCCATTCGTTGGAGTGGCCGTGATCGCCGTTGGTGACGAGACGGCTGACTGGGAAGTGACCGATGAGGGAAACCTTCGCTTGCATTTTCCAGCTGGGGACGATCCCATGCGAGTGGCGATCAAGTATGTCCCATTGCCGAACCACGACCATTGGTTGGATCAGGTACAAGCCGCCGAATGGCCCGACCCGGTAGATCTTCATGCCCTGACCGCCGGCGCTCCTCCGCTGTGGCCCCAAGAACTCAAGACGCAAGTCGGCCGGTTGGGGGCTACGGACGGGCCATTCCAGATCGAGGAACTTACCATTCCGTCGGACAATCCCTGGCACAGCTGGATTCGCCTGGGTGGTGTCGATTTTTTCTCCGACGGCGATCGGGGAGCGCTCTGTTCCTGGCAAGGTGACGTCTGGACCGTCCGTGGTCTGTCCGATCCCAACGGTCAGCTCCGTTGGCGGCGAATTGCCAGCGGTCTTTTTCAGCCACTGGGTCTGAAGATCGTGGAGGACCGGATCTATGTCTTGGGTCGCGATCAAATCAGTCGATTGCACGATCTGAACGGCGACGGCGAGACAGATTTCTACGAGAATTTCAATAACGACGCACAGGTCACGGACCATTTTCATGAGTTCGCCATGGATCTGCAGACCGATGCTCAAGGGAATTTCATCTACTCCAAGGGTGCTCGGCATGCGTTGCCCGCGTTGGTTCCGCAGCACGGTACCTTGATCAAGGTGACGCCTGACGGCAGCCGGTCCGAGATCGTGGCACGCGGTTTTCGGGCGCCGGATGGCGTGTTGGTCAACGACGACGGATCGTATTTTGTGAGTGATCAAGAAGGGCACTGGACACCCATGAATCGGATCAACTGGGTTCGAGCGGGTGGATATTATGGCAATATGATGGCCTATAATCCGGACCAGGTTGCGCCTGATGAGGCGGATCCGCCGGTCGTTTGGGTGCATCGAGAACTCGATCGGTCGCCAACGGCACAAGTCTGGGTGCGGTCAAAACAGTGGGAGTCTCTGAATGGCTCGCTGCTCAGTCTGAGCTACGGCACGGGCAAGACGTGGCGCGTGCTGCGACAACAAGTTGGCGACGTGATGCAGGGCGGCATTGTTCAGTTGCCGATCCCCGAGTTTCCGACCGGCATCCAACGCGGTCGTTTCCACCCCGATGACGGGATGCTCTACGTCTGCGGGTTATTTGGTTGGTCGAGTGACAAGACGCTGGCCGGAGGATTCTATCGAGTCAGATACACGGGAAAGCCCCTTTATGTTCCCGATCAGTTGCAGGTATCGGACCAGGGCGTGCTGATCCACTTCCCCTTCCCCGTCGACCAGGAGACCGCCGGCGACGCCAGGAATTTCGTGGCTTCACGTTGGAACTATCATCGTACCGCCAATTATGGATCCGATGATTATCGAGTTTCGGATGATAAGCCGGGTCGGGATGCCGTCAGTATCTCGGCCGTGTCCGTCGCGTCTGATCGGAAGAGCGTATTTCTGCATATTCCCGACATGGTTCCGTGCATGCAGATGCGCATCCGTTATCGGTTCAAGGCGATGGACGGGGCCGTTGTGACGTCATTGATTGACCACACGATTCATACGCTCCCCGATTTATCGGCAGGCCTTCGCGAACGGTTCGAGGATCGGTTGGACTCGGATCTCGCCGTGCGACGGCGTCGAACGACCGCTCCCGACGCGCCACCCGAGGTCCAACCGGGTCTGGTCCTGACACTGCAATCCGACTTTGCCGATCGGGAGCAGCAGGACGTGCGCATCGCCCGACTATTGGCCCTGAGAGTTGACCCCCGTAGCGACCCGTCCGTGTTCGTCGGTCGCGGCCCGTTCGTTGCTCAATGGGAAGGCTATCTGCAACGAGACTTGCCCGATGAAGTTGTCTTTGAGGCCGAGGTGCTGGGGCAGTTCTCTCTGGCCATCAACGGAATCGAGGTGTTGCAGGCCAGTACCGATCGGCCGCGCCAGGTAACGAGCCGACCGGTTGCGCTAACGGCCGGACTGAACGCGCTCTCCGCTCGACTTGGTTCGCTGCCTAACGGCCGAGCGAACCTGCGCGTTCAATGGCAGCCCTCGGGCATGGTGGCCGAGTCCATCCGGCCGTCGGCATTCGCTCATAGTCACCAACAGGCCGATCGGCTTGGCGACTTAGCGGCGGAACGCGATGGTCGCCGCTGGTTTGCCGATTTCCACTGTCAGCGCTGCCACGCTGTCTCGCCGGGAGCAAAGGGTAAGCGGAACATGCCCGAATTGAATTGGGACCCTCCCTCGCTGGCCGTGGCGGGAAAACGTTGGAGGGCCCAGTGGCTTTATCGCTGGATGCTTGACCCGAACGCCGTGCGGAACCAGGCAACCATGCCGAAAATGTTCGATCAATCCCCTTCGTCGCTCCGAGACGCCGCCGACATCACGGCCTATCTGGAATCTCTCGGGCAGACCGATCGAGCAGCCCATCGGCCCGCGGATCAGAAGCGCAAGCCGCCGAGCGCCGAGCGACTACAGGCTGGGCTGGCGTTGTATGAAGACCTTGGCTGTATTGCCTGCCACCATCTGGAATCGCCCGATTGGGACGATTACTACGGTCGCATCTCGTTGCGTCATTGCATTTCGAAGTTTCAGGCCGGGCAGTTGGTCGAGTACCTCCTCAAGCCCCACGCCTATTATGCGTCGCGCCCGATGCCCGATTTTCAGTTGTCGCGGAACGAGGCCGATTCGCTGGCCGCCTACCTCAGCGGAACGATCGAACCGGAAGAGACGTTCGTCGCGCCCGTTGGAGACGTTGATCGCGGAAAGGAAGCGTTCAAGACTCGAGGCTGCGCGGCCTGCCATCGTGTGGTCGACGCCGATCCACTGCCTGTGGCCCTGCAACGAAACGTCTTCCTGGCGACCGAACGCGACGGTGGCTGCCTGGGAAACGGGTCGCCCGCCCAGGTCGGCCGCCCGGATTACGGCATGACTCCGAAACAGCGCGACTCGCTGGCCTCTTTTCTTGACGGTGGCGAAAACTCCTTGAGTCGGCATGTGCCCGCTGAGGCAGCCGCGCGCGCCTTCGATCGCTTGCGCTGTTCCCGTTGCCATCGTCGCGATGGGGCACTGCCCGATTGGCCGGAAGTGCTGGGCGAAGAAGGGGAACGAGGTCTGACACCGGAAATCGTCCCGCCATTAACCTGGACCGGCGAGAAACTGCACGAAGACTGGACCGAACGTCGACTGGCCGGAAAGATCTCCTACGTCCCCCGACCTTGGCTGCGAAGCAGAATGCCCTCGTTTCCCGCTTATGCCAAACTCCTGGCAGAAGGGCTGGCGGCCCAGCACGCGGTCGCGCCTGAACCTCGTATGTCCGATCCCAATCCAGAACAGGTGTCGCTCGGCCAAACGCTCGTCGGCAAAGAAAAGGGCTTTTACTGCCTGCAATGTCACGCATTACCCGAGACGCCCCCCGAGGCTCCGTTCGAATCGCGTGGCGTCGATTTCGTTCGCGTTCGCGATCGCCTGAGGCCGAGTTACTTTCATCGCTGGCTGGGCAATCCGCCGCAATTCGATGTGATGGCCAAGATGCCCCGATTCTCGCCCGACGGCAAGACGACTCCGGTCGCCGATGTGCTCGGTGGGAACGCCGCCGCCCAGTTTGAAGCGATCTGGGCATATCTCAATTCGCTGCCGTTCAACGCCAATCATCCGTGATTGAGCCTCAGCGCGGTACGGTAATCCTTCGAGTCGTCAAGTTCGCCGGCATCGCTTCAGCCCAATCCGAACGCCGTGTCGAGATTCGTCGCGACTTCCTTGAGTCTCGCTGCGTCCCCGCCGCCAACTTCCGCCGCCGCCCAGCCGGTGTAACCAATGTCGAGCAGGGCGGAACGGACGGCATCCCACGGCAGATCACCTTCACCGATTTTCTTGAAGGATTGGGCTGCTCGAGAGAAACCCTTGACGTCAAGTTTGACAATTCGGCGTCCGAGCGTCCGGATCCACTTTCCCGGGTCGCCGTACTTCCAATGGTTTCCGATATCGTACTGCATACCGACCCACGGTGATGCAAATGCGTCGACATAGCGAGCGAATTGCGAAGCTTCTTGATCATTCGGGCCGTCATGTTCGTAGAGAAACTGGTTCCAGACATTTTCGATTGCAATGTAGACTCCGAGGTTGGCTGCCAGGGGGAGAGCCTTTGCGATGTTCTCTTGCGACCGTTTCCAAAGGGCCTCCTTTGGACCGTCCTTACCGTGCCCGACGACCAGCAAGACGGTGTTGCCGCCAACGGCGTGTGTGTCGCGCAAGGCCGTCTGCAGATCGCGCAAAGCCTTGGCCCGTTGCTCGGCGTCCGGGCTCGTGTGCCGAATATTCCAATGAGTCGAGCAGACGGTGCCGTCGACGGGTAAACCAGTCGCCGAAATCGCTTTCAACGTCTCGGCGACATTGAGACCCGGTGAATTCAATTCGACGCCATCGAATCCGGCGGACTTGGCCGCGGCGAATCGTTCGGTCAGATTGGAACCAGTGCGGATCATGCCGATCTTCAGCGTCTTGTAGATGCGCCCACGCAGTGAGCCTGGAGAAGCCTCTTCCGCGCGGGCCCGTCCGATGCCCATTGACGCGGCGAGGAGGGCCGAAGATTGCAGGAATCGCCGACGGGGAAGATTGTAGAAACTCGGACCGTCTTGTTGTCGTGTCATCGGGGTCAATTCTCCGCAAGAAGAAATGTAATCGGTGTATGGCAGTGCCAGTGCCGTTAATCTACCAGATATTCACCGCGACCGCTCGACGATCCAATACCCTG
>CAYNDU010000492.1:0-4850 GCA_964395615.1 uncultured Pirellulaceae bacterium
GGTCTTAAATTAGATGATCGTCGTGTCGGAGAGCTGTGGCGATGCGTTGGACGTTGCGTTTTGCGTCTACTCATTGCGGCACCCCCCGGGCGACGATCCCGTGGCCCGGTTGAACGAAATGAAAGGACGCGAGGGATCTTATGTCCGAACACGATCCGGCTGCTTCCAAAACGTCGTACGTCGCGCACGATCGACGCTCGTTCTTGCGATGTGCGAGCGGTGCGTTGGCCGTAACCGCGGCAGGCAACCTGGCGGTGCCGTCCGTGCACGCATCCGGTGATCAGGCCATTCGACTGGCACTGGTCGGATGTGGCGGGCGCGGTACCGGGGCAGTTGGAAATGCGCTCTCAACGACGGGAGGCCCGGTTCAATTAGTGGCGATGGCGGATGTTTTCGAGGATCGCCTGAAAACGAGTTTTGCCAGCTTGTCAAGGCAATTCGGAGATCGCGTCGCGGTCGATCAGGAACGCAAGTTCATCGGTTTCGATGCTTATCAGCGCGCCATGGAATGCCTTCGGCCGCATGACGTGGTCATCTTCGCCACTCCGCCCGCCTTTCGCTGGGTCCATTTCCGAGCGGCCATTGATCGGCAGCTGAATGTATTCATGGAAAAGCCCGTTACGGTGGACGGACCAACCACTCGCCGCATGTTCCAACTCGCCGACGATGCCACGCGACGTAATGTCAAGGTCGGTGTGGGTCTCATGTGGCGGCATTGCCGTGCGCGGCAAGCGCTGAACGAGCGAATTCGAAATGGCGAGCTGGGCGATCTGGTCGCGCTGAGGGCGTACCGGCAGCACGGGCCAATCGGTTCGTTCGCCGCCAGCCCCAAGCCGACCGGCATCAGCGATCTCCTCTACCAGATCCGCCGGTTCCATGGCTTTCTTTGGGCAAGTGGCGGTTGCTACAGTGATTTCTACATCCATAACATCGACGAATGCTGTTGGATGAAGGGCGATTGGCCCATTCAAGCCGAGGCCAATGGGGGACGACATTATCGGGGCGAATACGTTGACCAGAATTTCGATAACTATACCGTCGAGTATACATTTCCCGACGGAACGAAATTCTGGCTCTACGGACGCTGCATGGGCGGTTGTCAACCAAACTTTGGCAGCTACGCGCACGGCAGCAAACGAATGGCGGTGATTTCGATCGGAGCCAAAGTTCCCTCCGAAAGCGCCATCTATCGTCACCAACGTCGCGACAAGGCGGACCGAATCTGGTCGTTCGGTCCCGAGGAGCCGAACCCCTACGTGATGGAATGGGAAGATCTGCTCACGGCCATTCGCCAGGACCAACCCTACAATGAAGTGCGCCGAGGTGCCGAGGCGAGTCTGGTGACTTCGATGGGACGAATGGCCGCGCACACGGGCCAGATTGTTACGTACGACCAGATTTTGAATCACGATCATGAATTTGCGCCGGATCTTGATCAACTGACGATGGACTCACCGTCGCCCTTGCCCCCAGACGCGAACGGGCTCTACCCCGTCCCACGACCGGGTCTGGTCAACCACCGAGAATACTGACGCCGGCACGGCACTCCCGATTGCCGTGGCGCGCTTCGCTCGCCCTTTCCGCTCCGCAAGGAGATGTGCCGACCGGTCGATCAGGTCAATGGCCCTGAATGACTTTCGGATCATCGGGAGTCAAACGAACGCCGAGCCGTATCAACCGAAGGAATCACGATGATGGCCAACGTCTTCACAACCTTCATGCTCGTTTCGCTGACGGGCGCGGGTACGCCGAGCTCGATCGAGTGGTCCGTTACGCCAGTGACGGCACAGGATCGAGCCGAACGAGAACTGGACGATTTCTACCAGAAAAAGGTCGTTCTTCACCGGTTTTGGATCATGGGATCCTCTCGTGCCTCGGACAACTCGCTGCGCGAGGCGGCCTGGATCCTTTCCCACATGCTGGAAGGTCGCGAGGACATTTTTCACGCGCTGGCCCAACGCAAGGTGCACCTGACGGTGATGGCGTGGAATGAATACACAACGGATGTACCCGAGCATCAAGGGCTGAAACCGCGGGTCTATTGGGACCGCCGCGCACGCGGGTTAGGCGGTTCGCCCGTGAGCTGTGCTGAAGAGAACCTCCTTTGTCATCCTGGCGATCCGTACGCGACCGAGAACATCCTGATTCATGAATTCGCACATGCCATTCATGGCCTGGCACTAACCCAAATCGACACGACGTTCGGCCCTCGGCTCAACCAGGCCTTCGAGCAAGCAATTGCCGACGGACTCTGGCACGACACGTACGCCGCAAGTAACGCGGGAGAGTATTGGGCAGAAGGTGTGCAAAGCTGGTTCGACAACAACCGACAGGATGATGCGTTGCACAATCATGTCAACACGCGCGCGGAACTCAAGAACTACGACTCATCGCTCGCGGCGCTTTGTGAGGAAATCTTCGGCGACAAAGCCTGGCGGTACCGCAAACCAATGCAACGACCGGTGTCACAAAGGGTCCATCTCCTCGATTATGATCCGTCCGGACTCCCCAGATTTCGCTGGCGGCGCGAACGGATCCCCGATCTACCTCACGTTCGCATGCAGACGACACTTGGAACGATCGAACTCGAACTCGATGCGCGCCGCGCACCCCGAACCGTCGATAACTTCCTTCATTACGTCCACCAGGGGCTCTACAATGACGGCCATTTCTTTCGAACCGTAACGGCCGCCAATCAGCCGACCGACAAGATCAGGATTGCCGTGATTCAAGGATGCGCACCGGACAAATCTAAGGCTGATTTGCGCCCACCGATCGCCATCGAAAGGACGCGCGACACGGGCTTGCGACACCTCGACGGAGTTCTTTCGATGGCTCGCGACGGACCGGATACTGCGCAAGACCACTTCTTCATCTGTGTGGGGAACCAGCCGTCACTCGACTTCGGCGGCAAACGCAACCCGGACGGGCAGGGATTTGCCGCATTTGGTCGAGTGATCAAGGGAATGGACGTCGTCCGAAAAATCCATGAATCGAAGGCGGATGGTCAGCAACTGACACCTCCGATACGGATCCAGCGCGCAATTCGGCTGAACTGAATGGTGTCACGTCCTTCATCGGGCGCGTTCCGCCGAAAAACTCACTCGACGAGGATGACTGGATCAGTCGCCGGCACGCCAATCGTACCTGGTTTCGCCGTCGGCATCCAACAGCAACATTCGGGACTTCGTGAGCTCGAGGATCGGCTCACTCACCCGATCTCCCATCATCTTCAGGATCATCTTGACTCGAGTCTCCGGCCGCCCGCCGACGGTTCGTTTGTTGAGTCGCCCGTTCTCAACAGACCAGACCATGTCAAACTCCAGGCGGGAAGCGAACAGCGCCGCCTTCAAGCCGCTCAGTTCAACAACCATCGACCCGGTGCCGTCGGCTCGCAGTACCATCGTACGCTTCCCCTGGTACTCATCATGCCACGTCCCGGCGGCCAGATCGGCCAACTCGCTGTCACGATCCGTACCGCTCGAGCCTTCCGCCGACCCATCGACCGAATCAGTCGCACGATCGACCGGGCCGTCCGCCCTGCCGGCGGTAGGAGCTGTGTCGATCGCTCGGGCGTCCTGCCCTCTTGACGTCTCTCCGGGCCGTTCGGCTTCGGCGGCCGAACAGCCGGCGACAATCAGAAGGATCATCGCCCAGCACCATCGTTGCCGGTTCTTATCAGATGTCATCGACTCATTCACCTCTTCACCTTCAACACCGAGTGAACGTCGCCGGCATTGGACGCTTGAGGCGGCACGGGAATCGCAGGCAACTCCGGCTGACCTGGAGGAAGCTCTTCGATCATCGGCGCGACGGACGACTCCGGCGGATTTCGCAGCCAGCTGACCAGCAGGGCCACGCGCCGGTGGGCCGATTGGAACTCGTCCATCTGGACAATTACGCCGTAGTCCGGATTCAGGGCCGTCTGTTCGAACCGTTCCAACAAACGTGACCAGTCCGCCCGATCGACTCCCGGCGCGTCGTTTTCCCGAGGTGCGCCTTTTCTCGCGGAGGGAAACGCCAGATACTCCTGCCAACCATCTCCATTGAGCATCTCGCCCAAATGGGCCATGAGAAGTTGGCCGCCCTCGAGCGCCTGTCGGCGCAAACGCTCGACCGGGGGCTCTAACAGTTCGCGGAGCGCGGCGGTGAGCTGTCTGAAACCGGGCTGCGTCACGATGGATGTCACGTTTGCGTCACTCCCCATCTGTTCGTAAGCCGGCCATCGGCGACTCATTTCCGCTCTCTCGACCGGTGTCAGCGGCGAGTTGCCGTCGAAGGCGACCATTTCCGACAGCTCATCAAATCCCAGACGAACACGCCAATCGGTTCCGCCGGCCGTTCGTTGAAACCCTGCGTTGACTTCCGGCAGCACATCGCGAACCAATCGGCGCAACTGGCGCCAGTCGGCGGCGCCCATATCCACTCGGACGCGCCGAGCCACGGTCGGCTGACCCATTGGTGCTCCTCGCCAAAACCGCGGCGGTGCCGAACCGATCGACACAAACGGTGCCCGCACATACGAACTGCCATCCGGATTCTTATAGACACGGACGAACGGCGCTTTCACAAAACCGGGGCGAACGACCACCAACTGACTTCGCGCAACGCCCCCAGACACCGTCATCGCCAACGCAACCACCAACACTCGACAGAACCAGCAATTCATCACGTCAACTCCTCGTCTCACCAACCTTCCAACCGCCCATCGTCCCTTACGTTCACCGTATTCTAGTCAAGTAGAGCCCGATTGCCAAAGGACCCCCCCCCCTTTTGCTTGTTAACGGCACCGCTCACGCCGGGCTCGACGGAGTGCGCTAGGTGATACGCCCCGCGTGCTCGCCAAGGAG
>CAYNDU010000493.1:0-4849 GCA_964395615.1 uncultured Pirellulaceae bacterium
TGGTAAAACCTCCGGTCACCGATGTCGCGCCGGAGATGATGGTGAACGAATCGCCTATCGCTGGGGTGAATCCGTTGATCAATGTGACGTTGAGCGTCCCACTCAATGACGCGAAGCCGCTCAGACTAAGCACATCGTGTTGGATTCCAGCAGCGGTGCCGCCGATTTCGATTTCGAGTGAGCCCATCGATAGCTGGAAGTAGCCGGGTGCGCTGATCGTTCCGGCAAAGTTTCCCGGGCTCACGCTACCGAAGCTGAACAGCGTGCCCAGAACCGTGCCCGGGCCGGAGAGCGTGCCGCCCACCGGCACGGTCGCACCGGCGGTCACGTCAATGGTACCGTTGTCCATGGTCGTGGTCGTGGCCAATTGGACCTGGCCGTCCTGCTCAAGCAACGTAAGCGTATGGCCCCCTATTTCAACGGCCCCCTGGTAACCGAACCCGGTCTGGGCGTCGGCGGCGCCCAGCGTCAAGTCTCCCGTGAGGGTGATGGTCCCGTTCGTGCCCCCGATAACACTGCCGTCGATGGTGCCGAAACCGGTCAGGGCCGCACCGCTCAGATCGACGCCGTTTGCCGCTACGATGGTCCCGCCGGTGAGCGTGACTGGGTTTGTGACATCGGGTGAAAACGTGCCGATCAATGCCGGGTCGTCGTAGCGGAGCGTCAACGTGTGCGGGCCGACATCGAGGGGTCCGAATATCTGACCGGTATGGACGGAGGGATCGCCCACACCCAGATTTCCGGTCAGCGTTACGGAGGTGCCTTGGGCTGAAAACGCGCCGTCGATATCGCCGAAGCCCGTAAGTGAACTGCCGTTGATGAGACTCAGGCCGTTGGGGACGATGATCGTCCCGCCACTGATGGTATACGATGCTCCACCGGTCAGGGCGGAAGTGGCGTCGGAATAGATCCGCACGGCTTGGCTTCCGAAATCGAAGGGCTGGTCAAGAAAGAAGTTTCCGGTGGGCGCGGCCAAGATGGGCAGCAAACCTATGAAATTCCCGGTTACCTCTCCGATGATCATCCCGTAGCCGGAAACCTGATCGCCGAGAATCCCCTGCAGCGGAATGCCCGGTGTCAGGAACACGCCGCTTGGTGCCTCCAAAATACCGTTGGTCAAGGTTGTGGTCGGGCCCAGGTCGGACGTATCCGCATCGCGCAAGACCAACCGTGCGTTATCGACGGTCAGGTCACCATCGATTGCCACACCGTCCACGCGCGAGTTGTCTCCGATGGTCAGGGGACCGCCATTGGCGACGATCGTCGCGTTCTGACCGGCGATGAACGGCCCGGTGACCGTGCCGAAACCGGAGAAAAAGCCTGCCGGCCCGGGGATAAGTAAGCCGGCGGTCGTATGCAGCGTTCCGCCCGAAATACTCACGCCGGCGGTCGTGGCGGCATCGGCGTCTTCCAGCGTGACGGTTGTGGATCCAATATCCAGAAAGCCCTCAAGATCGACGCCGTCGTTTTGCGACGAGTCTCCTAAGGTTAGCTGCCCGTTGGCCACGATGGCGCTCACGACGTCGCTCGAAATCCGGCCTTCAATGCGGCCGAATGTGGCCAACCCAAACGGGCCGACGTGCACGCCGTTGGGCGCGGTCAGGGTGAAACCGTTCAGATCGACCTGACCGTTGATCTGAGCCCTTTGTTGTGAATAGACTGCCGCGTCGGCGCAAAGATCCAAGTCGAAGTCGATGTTGACCGAACCGCTCGGGTTGGTGGCGATGTCCAACCCTTGCGGGAAGTTCGTGCCGGAGACCGTACCGATGATGATGCCATGCCCGAAGATGGTGTCCGATCCATCGATGCGGACGCCGTTGCATGCATCCAGCACGCCGTTGGTCAGCGTGGTCGCCAAACCAAGCAATGCTTCGTCTGCGTCGTTGAGCGTGAGACGCGACTGATTAACGATGACCGAACCGAGCGCCTCGAAACCGTTGACACTCCCGTCGCCGACTTCGAGGATTCCGTCCGCATTGACCGAGATGGCGGTACCACCTAACGCGAGCACGGGTGCGTCCACCACACCGTGGCCCCGCAACGTGTCACCTACATCATCCAGTAGGATGCCGTTTGTGGCCTGCAACGTGCCGTTCGCCGCGCCGAATCCCAGCGTCGTGAGCGGCCCTAGAATGGCATCGTCAAGGTCTCGCAGGATGACCGTGTGCCGACCGACATCCAACATTCCCAAAGTTTCAAAGCCGTCCGGACTACCAAGAACCCCGAGCGTCAGTGTCACATTCTGTGCATTCAACGACGACGGGCTAATAATCGAATCGGCCGAGCCGAACACTTCCGCGGCGATCGTCCCGCTGCCCATGATCCCGCCATTGCCAGTCAGCTCCACCCGCGTGCCGTCGACGATCGCACCACGGTTCTCAAGAATAGTGTCGAAAACAAGCCCGCTACTGGTTTCCGGAATAATCGTGCCGGTGTTCACGCACCGCTGAGACACTGATGATCCCGCTTCAATGGTCCCGGAGCCGCGGAGCGTGCGTTGTGAGCCGATGAAAACCCCGTTGTCCGCACGCAGCAGACCGCCGGAAATTGTCAACTCGTCGCCGCCGCCGAAATCGGCTCGGTCTGGATAATTCAGTGTGACGGTCTGCGCATGGACATCGAATTCGCCGCTGTGGTCGAAGAAACCGGTCGGCAGCCCGATGGTCAAAGGGCCTGTCGCAACTACCGACGAGCCTTCGAATCCGAAAAACTCTCCGTTAATAGTGCCGAACCCCTCGATGCTTCGGCCGGAGACAAGCTCGAGTCCGCCGTCCGTCGTGCCAATGAATGGCGACTCGAAGGACAGGCTGCCTCCACTGAGCGTGGTGAGTGTGCCAAGGAACGCGCGGCCGTCGTTGATAATCGTCACGTCACCGGTTCCCACGATCAGTTCACCGGTGTAATGGGCAGGCCCCGTCCATAGACCGCAAGGCGTGTTGTTGATGACCAACACACCGTTTCCGGACAGAATCTGAATGGTGTCAAAGGCTGATCCCTCGACGCCGCCGATCACCGTCCCCGGCCCGATCAACTGGTCGTCGGGCAGATTGTCGATCACGGCCACTCCTACGAAGGTGTTATTGGGCTCCTGACTGAGGTCCAGCGTGCCGAAGCGCGGGTCGCATTGGGCGACCGCGCGGTTGGCGGGTGACAGTTCGCCCGCCAGCGCCGCCAACAGTACGGCCAAGCCGAACAAGCTCCGCTGATGCACTACAGAGCACCACGACTTGCTGTCGCTGGTGGGGTTATATGCTGACAGCCCAACCGCGGACCGAACGGGCGGGACGCTCTGAACCGGTTGCCCAAGTCGGGTATTCATCGTTCTAGTCACGATCTCGCTCCTGTTGATGCGTTCTTGCGTCAGTGTTCCCCAAGCGATCTCGATGTTGCGTGCCGAGTCGCTCGCTTCCATCTGGCCCAGCGGCTGCCATATCCCGTTGCGCCGCCGGTCCGGTGCTCGTACGGATACGCCCAAGACCGTCGCGAAATGGCTCATGGAATCCTGAGAAATCTTCGATGGCCACGAATTCCGATGTGGCGGTGATCTTGGACCGGCTTCGCAAAGGCGATTCCGCCGCATCGGATGCACTGATTCCGCGGCTTTACGCCGAGCTACGGGTCACTGAATGCACCTTCATGGTTTCAATCTGGAATTCGGCCCTGCTAATCGCAACGGCCATGAGTTTCGTCAGCCCACTCATGGGGTTCGCGCGCTTTTTGAAACGAGGTCGAACGCGGCGAACGGCACCTGGGAAGCGTTCTGCACCGCACTGTTTCCGGTCACGACCAGGAAACGCGCGCCGGCGACGTACACCCGCGCCGCCTCCCAAAAGATGGCCCATTAAGCTACAATCCGACTAGTGAGGTTGTGTTTTCGGGCCGTCACAGCTGAACGCCAAGAAAACAACCGAAAGGGCTCATCGAAACTCAAGGTGATTCGGAAATGGCCGGGAAATCTGACGTAACGCGGCTGCTAGCCCGCATGCGCGATGGCGATTCCGCGGCTTCAGAGGGGATTGTGGCCCTTCTCTACCCCGAGCTTCGCGCCATCGCGGCCCACTACCTCAAGTCCGAGCGCCGCAGCCACACACTTCAGCCGACCGCCCTGGTTCATGAGGCATTCCTCAAGCTCGTCGACCAGAAAGACGCCGATTACCGATCACGTGGTCACTTCATGGCCATCGCAGCGATGGTGATGCGCCGCATCCTCGTCAGCCATGAAGAAAAGCGACGGGCGGCCAAACGCGGCGGTGGGGCGGCACGGTTTCCACTGACTGAGGAGATGGCCTCAAGGGACGAGCGAGGAATCGATCTGATCGCCCTCGATGAGGCGATGAACAAATTCGCACAGCGTGACCCGCGAAAAGCCAAGGTCGTCGAGCAGCGATTTTTTGCCGGAATTGATATGAGCCAAATCGCCGAGAATCTCGGCGTATCTCTTTCGACAGTGAAACGGGACTGGGAGTACGCGCGCACCTGGCTCATGCGGGAGATTGATTGCGGTGAGTGAACTTACCCCTGAACAACAAGAGCGGGCCGAAGCGCTGTTCGCAACGGTCCTCGAAATCGAGCCTGCCGCGCGACGAGCCCATCTGGATGCTTGCGGTGCCGAGCCCATCGTAAGGCGAGAAGTCGAATCGTTGCTGTCGTTTCACCCGGCGGCCCGCGAAAGGCTGGACATGGCAGTCGTCGCGATCGATGGCATTGCGGAAGCTGTTGATCGAGTATTGGCGGACGAAACCGACCGCGTAGCGCCAGATCCTGAGACGATCGGACCCTACAGAATCGTCAAAAAGCTCGGTGAAGGCGGCATGGGCAGCGTTTATCTCGCCGAGCAGGAGAAACCGCT
>CAYNDU010000494.1:0-4815 GCA_964395615.1 uncultured Pirellulaceae bacterium
TTCCAACCACGAGCTGCACGACCGCCTCCAGACGTCCAGTCAGCGCCCGATGCGGCAAAGCCTCGTCGCAGCCACTGGTCGGCCGGCTAGCGCCGCTCTTTCAGTTCCCGCAGCTCGATTTTACGGAATTCCACGGGGTGACTCTCCGACTGAAGGGAAATCGTCCCACCGCTGAGCATCACGCCGCCGTTGGCCACAATGAGCGGTTTCGCATTGGCGTCACGATCGTCCAGTTGGGGCTGGCTGTAGACAAAAACGGTCTTGCCATTCACGCGATGCTCGATACGCCGGTTCCCATGCACTTCCACCTCGACGGTCACCCACTGATCGCCACGAAACGTGTCGGAGGTCGAGCTGTTACAGTGGCGCTTTACCAGTTTTCCGTCGATGACGACGTGCGTTCCGGGAGTACAGACGTTTGCCGTTGGGCGTTGGCCTGTCGGTCCGCCGCCAAGCAATTGAACCTCGACCGACACGGGAAAATCTTGATCTTTCTTCATGCTCTCGGGCGTCTGGCCGTGAATCATGATTCCGCTGTTCCGCTTCGCCCAGCCGGCACCGCCCTCCACCTGATTCCCAACGAACCGATACTCCACGCGCAGCACATAGTCCGAGTACGACTTGTTGTAGAAGATATGACCGAACCGACCGCGAAACTGGTCGTACTGGTCATAGCCGACCTTCATCAGTCCATCTTCGACTCGAAACGTATTTCCGAAGTTCTCGCCCGCGTCGTACCCTTTGATCTTTACGGTCCAGCCGTCCAGATTCTTGCCGTTAAACAGCGGAACCCACTTGCCGATTTCCGGTTTTTCGTCGGCTCGGCCAGCTGCCGGAACGACTGTCAGGCTGATCAAAGTCGCCCAGAGGGCGCCACGAACCGTTCCACTTCTCATCGTCAACTCCCATGCTGTGATACTTGACGTGCGTGTGATCAACGACAGGTCGCGTTGTTCACGATCAATGGTCGTTTGCATCGTCCGAATCGATATGCAGCGCGGGTGGCTTGCGAACTTCCACCCATTGGCCTCTTTCCTCAAGAACGCGAACCGTTGTAATCCCCGCAGCCCGCGCGTCGTCCAGGAGTGTCTGGCTGGCAACACGTCGACCCGCGGGCATGCCGAGGAACCGGCCGCCGACCAGCGCCACACCACCCGGCTGCAAAACCCGGTAGATCTCTCTCATCTTCTGCTGCCGGGGCCCCCAGATCAACATGGGCCCCGCGCCGACGAGCCGAGCCACGGAGTCGTCGGGCAACGGGATCTTCTGCAGGTCACCTTGCAGGCACGTGGGTTGGGGCTCCCGAGTCGCATAGCGTTTCCGAGCGGAACGACAATCCCGTTCCTCTGAGTAGAGTGCCGCAATCGGCGTCGTCGTTCGGTCCAGAAACCCAGCCAGTAGTTGCTGAGCCGACGCACTGTCATTGCCGCAAACTACCACGCAAGTTCCCTGCCATTGCCCATAATCGGCCATGATTCGATGCACGAGCATTCCCGGCCCCTGGACAGAGGAGCGGGCCGAAGCGGAGGACTCGGGCCCGGCGATCTTCACCCACTGCCCGCGCCAACCAATAAACTGAGCGTCCTTAACGCCCGAATCACGAATGGCCTTTTTCATTTGCTCGTCCGAGATACGATCCGGTCCAGGAGTGTACAAATAACGTCCACCCATGAATGCGACTCCGGTCGGCTTCAACACGCGACGCACCTCCCGCAAACACTTGGCGAGATCCGGAATAAAGGTCAACGTTCCTCGGCTGACGATGACGTCTGCAAAGTTGTCTTCAAACGGCAAGTCCTGAGCGTCACCCGCTACAAAGCGCGCCCGGTGCGCCACGCCGGCCTTGCTCATGTTCTGTTCGAACAGCGGTCCGTTATCGGCATCAATATCCAATCCGATCAAAGTCCAGTCGGTCCGCTTCGCCAACTGCAAATCCAAGTGACCCGGGCCGCAGCCGATATCGATACAAACGGCGCCGCGTGGCGATCCGCATTCACGTATCATCCGCTCGGCAGTCGCCGGATACGTCTCCTTCACTCGGTTTTCCGCGACCCAGTTGAAGGACTCGGCATGATTCCCTCCGGCGACAATGGTGAATCCCGATTTTGCCTTCGACCAGAAACGATGCCCGATCTTGCCGCCGGCAAAATCGAGAAACGACTTCGCCCGAGCTTGCTGTTGCGAGCCGTCCCGCGGACTCAGAATCCCGCCCCATACGGCCTCGCCGGACGGATATTTCCAGGCCACTCGCCGCGCACTGGTCAGGCGTCCGGCGGCAGGCACGGTCGTTCGGTCCGGCGCAAGCGCCAAAACAGCATCTCCGGTCAACTGCCGCGCCGACAATTGAGAATCAAGGGCTTTGAATTCCATCCATTTAACCGTCGCTTGTACGGCGAACTGAGCCTGGTACTCCTTGATGATTCCGGCCAATGGTTCACTCAGCCGCTTGTCCGCCACGACTTTCAGAGGTGGCGAGCCATTCGACTGGGCGCCGTTTGTCACCGCCGGCATCGGCAATAGGAATACGGCAGCAAGTAAGGCGACCGGCGTGCGCCGATTCGGCCCGCCATCGGCGGCGGAACGTCCAAATCGAGCGACCCGTCTACGGACGTTTTTCGAGCGGATAACCATTCTGTCTGTCTCCTCCACGTTCAGTTCGGCTCACGTCCTCAATTCACCGACCTGCACCAACGGCCCGCATTGTACCACGTAGATCTCAACGTACGACCGGCAAAACCACACCCCCGCACCTACAGACGGCTCAGCTGTCGAAGCACGGTCCGCAACGCCACCACCCCAGCAAATGCCCTTACCGACAGGCGGCCCGCGTGTCGAAGCACCGGCAACAAGTCCCTCGAGCCATCTGGACGCGGGAATCGTAATGAGACGTGCCACTTGCGGATCGGTGGGAATCGACTATAGCATTATTGGACTTCGGTCCGTCGATCTGGCACAATAATCGGACTCGTGCCAGGCGATCGTACGATACAGGTCGAGTTCGAATACTGTTTCGAAGGAGTAAGGTGCATGAATTCACGACGCGATTTTTTGAAGTGTGCCGGCGTAGCGTTACCTGCCGGGGCGGCTGGGCTCTTTATGCCAACCGGCTCTCAAACGGCGGCGGCGGAGGTCGAGCTGGTGGGAGATATTGTGGGCAAGTTGCCAACCAACATTCTCTTCAGCAAGGCGCACGAGGGGATTTGGAAGGGCAAGGCCGGTTCCCATGTGCCGACGGTCTCGGTGCATGGCGAGAAGGGATCGATCGTTACGAAGCACTCGATGAGCCCCGCTCATTACATCGTGCGCCACACACTGATCAGCAGTGAGGGCGAAGTCGTTTTTGGGCACACGTTCGCATATGACGACGACGAGGCCGCGTCGGAATTCGAGGGTGGGCAGATCAAACGCGGCAAGACGTATTACGCTTTGTCGTTTTGCAACAAGCACGACCTCTGGCTGGCCGAGGTGAAGCTGTAGAGTGGAAACGATCTGTGGGCAGACGTCACAAACCGCGTTCTCGATTGGGAACGCGGTTTTCTTTCTTGAACCGTTACAGCGACCGGTCGATCTCGCTGATTCACGAGCGACCTAATGTTGCGTCAAACTTCGGGCACGTACTCAGTCAAAGCGAGTTACGGCAGTGTTCACACACGAACAGAGGCTTCCTCAACGATCGGGCTTTGCCGTAGCGTCTACCTGGACCTGCCGTCCGTCGTAACGGGCATCGAGAATGTCCCCGGCTAATCCTTCGCATCGAGTAGCCGGCTCATCCATCGCCGGACGCGGACGCTCACATGCTGGAAGACGGTCGCGTGCGAGTCGGTCAAGGTGACCACCCCGCGTTGACCGGCAAGGAGGGCCAGGCTCTGGCGGGCGTCGAGTTGAACAGTCCCTTCGAATCGCGGCGTCAGGAACTGATACCGAGTCGCATCCACCGAATCAGCTTCTGCGAGGTTGGCCGTTCGTACGGCCAGCATGCCACCGGTTACGGCAGTCAGGGCCAGATCCGGCGGCGTACGATGAGCGCGAGGAGCGACTCGGGTGAGAGGTGCTGCAAACGGGGCGTGCCCGTGGATACGCACGGAAGCGGTCTGATGCACTTCCGCCTGAAAGGCCTCGACCTCCTCCTGGCCGATCGAAATGACGAGTTCTTTGCGGTCTTCGCAACCGATGACCAGCAGCTCATCACCGAGATGCACGTAGGTGCCCTTGATCTCGTCCAGCTGATCGGCCACGATTCGCCCATTGGTCGGCGCGCGCACCGTCAACCGATCGACTTCTTGTTGTCTGTCGTCGATTTGCTCAACCAGCGCGGCGTGTTTGCGCAATTCGACCTGGTAGTCGACCGTCTTTCCCGAGTGCAGAAGCGATCTCATCTGACGATTCGTCGCTTCTGCCTGGATACGGAGATCGGCCAAGTCGAGTTGCAGTTGCTGATTACGCAGTTGGATCAGGGGCTGCCCCTGGCGTACCCATTGGCCCGACCGAACGTCGATCGATGTCACGAAGCCGTTCGTTTGTGCTCGGATAATGGCCGAAGGTGCGTAGCGGACCAGCCCTGGCGCTCGGTAGGCACCCGGCCAGGGCAGGTAGAACAGGGCCAGGCCAGACAACAGAACGACGGTTGCGGTGATGCTGATGAAACGGAGACGCTTGGGCCTTCCGGCTGCATCGCCGTGGATGAAGTACTTCGCCGTCTTCACCCACGGTGGACCGAGCCACATCGCCAGGCCGGCAACCGCCAGTACGATTCCCGCCCCATGCAAGACGGCGTGCGCCGCGCGCAGCAGGGTGGGCACAGACACGTGCGCCAGT
>CAYNDU010000495.1:0-4798 GCA_964395615.1 uncultured Pirellulaceae bacterium
CGTCCTCACACGCCCACGCGGCTCCCCGCCACACGCACCCTCCCCGCCAACGGACCGACGTCCCGTCGGCCCACGTGGAGAATCCCGCCGACACGCATCGACCCCCCCATTCGAACGAGTCACGAGTAGCACCCGCGAATGCCCTGGTGTCGGAACCGGAGCCGAACGAGCTGCCCGTGCAAGCGGCCGCCGTGCAAGCGGCCGTCAAGCAAGGACCGGCAGACCCGATTCCCGTCGATGGACGGTCCCAACCTGCGTCGACGAAGGAAAGGGCGACGCGAATCGATAAACTACTCAAAAAAATAGAAGCCGCGTCATCGAAAATCGAGTTGGCTGATGGCGCTTTCGCGACCACTCTTCATTTGGGCCGAGTGGCAAAACTAAGCGTTGCGTGTGAATACAAGGACGCGAAAGGCCAGCCGGACAGTAACGCCTCGGTGGACGGCGCCGGAGAGAGCAAGCAACCTGTGAATCAGAAGGCGCGACGCGAACCGGGAGACATTGACTCGGAAGAACAAGCGTCGGCCCGAGTCACGGACGAACCTCTCTTGGAGCGATTCCGCGAGTGGTTTGAGGATTGTGCGATCCGATTCGGGACGATCACGATCGAGATGAAGCACGGCCAGGCGACAAAGATCCAGCTTAGCCAGGTATTCCGAGTTACCGAAGATGAGCTCAAGCAGCTTGAGTCCCAGCTATTTGAACATCGAGAACCGCGCAGATAGTGTTCGGGCCGAGCGGTGGCCCATAGGAATCAGACCGTAACCGTTAGAACGCAATCCAATCGGCGCTTCGCAAAGGCGAGATTGGCGAGTCGCAATCGTGAACGCTCTACCAGGAGTGGCACGGTCGCGACGAGCCGACCTCGCCTTTTTTTGTTGGGTGGCGGCTGACGCGAAGACGGCTGACGCGAAGACAGCGTCGAACTCGAATCGGAAGGGCGCGGGCAGGCGTCCAGAACGGGAACGAAAGAGGGAACCGTACAGATGGCAGCAATCTTCACAAATAACGGCGAATCTGCCTCATGGCAACGCCAGGAGTTGACGGAGAGTCCGGTCATGCTCACCCCGGACGGCCCGGTACTCGAGTCGTCGACCGATCGACGGGCATCGGCCTGTCCGATCATCCAATTCCTAGCGGACATGTCAGACCGCGATCGCCTCGTCCTGCTTGGTGGCCGGCCCGCGACCACTCGGCGCAACGGCAGTCCGTTGATTCTGGGGATCGCGGTTCTGAATGACCGAGATGCGATTGCCGTCACCGATCCTGACAGCCAGACGGTTCGACAGTACTTCGTCACGACTGAGACCTCTCCAGAGATAAGCCCTTATCGGTTGGAGGGTGATGCGAGCGAACCGGTTCGGTGTGGTCGATGTCATGCACCGATCGAAGACGGTTCGCCGGCCGTGCGATGTCCTCGTTGCCGCATCTGGGCACACGAGAGCAGCGAATGCCCCTGTTGGACCTATGCGGAAACTTGCCCCGCTTGCAGAACCCAGCGGACGGCCTTTTCCGACCACCCGTCGTGGACGCCCGAGGAGCTGTGACCATGTCGACGTCGCAAGCACATGAGCTGCAGGAATGGTCTAGACGATGGCAGTCTACGGATCGTCACGACGTGACGCTTGTCGGCGCGGGCGTGACAGGGTCCCACACTGTCCCGATACTTGCCCGGCAAACTGAAGTGACCCGCATCAACATCATCGATAACGACACGTATGACGAGAGCAATCTGGCCTGCCAGAATATTCGTCGCTCAGACGTAGGTCGCAACAAGGCGACGGTCCAGGCGGCACACGTGCGTCGTCTCAATCCCCATCAGACGGTTCGTGCATGGACGTGCCCTGTCCAGGACGTTCCTCGCGGTCACTTCGCACAGAGCGTGATGATCGGCTGCGTTGATTCTCGAGCCGCCCGCCAGGCAATCAACGAAATCGTCTGGCGGCTGGGAATTCCCTGGATCGACGCGGGCGTTGACGGGCTTCAACGGCTGGCTCGCGTCAACGTCTACGTTCCATTGAAAGACGCAGCATGCATGGAGTGTGCGTGGAGCGATGTCGACTACTCAGCGCTCACTCAATCCTATACGTGTGCGGGCCGTCAAGTTCGGGTCGCTTCGACGGCGGCCACAGCGAGTCTGGGCGTGGTCGCCGCCGGTCTCGTCGGAATCGCCCTCGAACAGCTGTCGAGCGGCGTTCTCCAAAACCTGGGAGCCGGTCATCAATGGATGTTGGACCTCGCCAACCGTCGAGGTCACGACACCCGGTATGTCCGCAATCCGAACTGCCGATTCGACCATCGCCAGTGGACACTTGATCCCATCGACGTGTCTTTGAAAGAGACACGACTCGACGGCTGGTTCGACCGCTTGGAACAGGAGTCTGGGACGTCGGCCGAGGGCCGAGGGTGTAGTTGGCAGGTGGTCGGCCGACCGTTCGTTCGCCGCTTGCAATGTGTTCACTGTCACCGTGCGTCCAGGGACCGCCTCTTGTTGAGTGGGGGCCTGAGCCGTGCTCGACTGCGATGCCGCCATTGTGGGCACCAGCAAGCTGCCGTTGCTTTCGACAATCTGGAATGGCTGACTCGTGAACTCACGTCGCGCCGAGCGGCCCGGAGAACGCTGGCCGGACTGGGAATCCGTGACCAGGACATTGTGGCCGTTCGCCGTGGCGAGCAGACGCGTCACGTCGTTGTGAATGCCATCGATTCCTTGCCGCCACACGGAATCGCGGTTGCGTCGCGCCAACGGAGCGCCGGTAAGGGAAAGACGGAATTGAATGCACCCGTTCGTTCGACACAAGACGGAGAGTCCACGAAATGATCGACAAAGTAATGCGGGCCTTCTTAATGGCCCAATGTGCTGCGGCCAAGGCGTTGTCAGCCGACAGTGACATTCTGCAGATCCACCCGTTGCCACCGGATGAACAGGGCGATCCCCCGTCGCGTTTTCTTATCCGACTCGAATGCACGGGCGTTCTGCTGGGGACCGATCGCCAACCGCATGTTCAGCCTGACATCTTCCTGATCGGGGCCAGATTTCCCGCAGACTACCTGCGCCAAGCGCAACCGGCAACGCTTCTGACATGGCTCGGCCCGCCCAACGTGGTCCATCCCAACATTCGACCCCCGTACATCTGCGCCGGGCAGATCGAACCGGGCACTCGTCTGACCGATCTGGCGTATCGCTGTTTTGAAATGATCGGCTATGTCAACTGGGCTTCGCACGACTCGCTCAACAGCGATGCGGGCGACTGGGCACTGCGAAACCAGCACCTGTTTCCCGTCGACGCACGTCCGCTCAAGCGGCTTCGTACTGCACATTCCTGATACGGAACATTCCTGATACGAGGCATTCATGACAACTGCACGTAAAGTCAATCGAATGAAGGCCGGCTTGGACGACCCCGTTGCAGCCGCGTTCGCCAAACGCCATATGGTTGTTCCCTCGCCGAAGCAACCGGGATATTGGAGTTGGAATTCCCCGCAATTTCCCCACGCTATCATTCGCGATATAGGGGATTGGCTGACCTTGGCCGCTCCCTGTTCGGTGGGTCGCGTTGCTCCAGGCCAAGCCGGTCAATGGGAATCGCTTTTGGCTGCCAACGAAGCGTTGCCTGCGGGAGCAAGTCTTGGACTGGTCCCCGGAAGCAAGCGGGCGCAACTGCGAATCGATGTCCCGCAAGTACCACATTGGCGGCTGCGCGAACCGGCCGAACGGTTGATCACCACAATCGACGCGGTCGGTCGGTGCGGGGTGCTTCAGGCTAACTCGGTGGCCGGCAAGCGTCTGCGGGCAACGAACGCATCCGATTGGGATACGACGTCCCTCGAGCGAGTGGCCCAGGGCGAGGCGGAAGGAGAACTCGGCCTGCTGGAGTCCCTGCTGTTCGAAGGGAACTGGCACTGTGAGCGAGCCGAGGAGGACCGCCTCAAAGTACGGCTCAACATTCCCGAGACGATCGTGAGCGCCTTGTGCGAGCCTCTCGAATCGGGCGAAGTGCGAATCAGCGTGGACCTGGCGTTGAACGATGACTTGACTCCCGAGAGTCGCCAGGCCGTGGCGCTGCTGCTGTTGCGTGCCACCGACGCGGTTCGCCTGGCCCGAGCGACTTGCTCCGTGACACGTGGCGTCCTATCGCCGCGATGGGAAACACTCTGTACGGGCCCGCTTGCGGCCGCCGAGCTGTCTCACAACCTGGCAGCGCTGACGGTCGCCTGTCGCCTGACGTTGCACGAAGTGCGCGCGTTGTGCGATCCCGTTGTGGCAAAGAAGTACTCAAGACTACGAGGGTCGTCCTCCTAGTCGTCTGTTCCGTTCGGTTGATTTGGAAAGGAGTGTGACAAATGGCGGAAACGGCATTGGCTCGAGATGCTTTTGCAATCGAAGCGAGCGATGTGTCGGGCCAGAAACGTGTCCGGGTCGCGGGAATCTCTCCCACGGCATCCGTGGGAGACCTGGTCCAACGGTTGGTACCGAGAATGGGATTGACCGAGACCGATTCGTCCGGCCGCCCGATCGCGTACCACCTCAGATCGGAAAAAGAGGGGCGTCACCTGAACGCCTCAGAGATTTCCGGCGAGGTACTTTCGCCCGGTGATCAAGTCGTTTTACAGCCCAACATCATGGCGGGCTAGACCATCCAGTGCCGGCGTCGCCCGGACCGGCTCTTTACGACGGGTCGGGGAGGGGCGCCCCTCGCTCTACTTTTTGTAATTTGCGTCGCGTGCGGTTGGCCCCCACCCGGGTGCTCATCGACCGACACGGATTCGTGCGCTGGCGCGGCGAAGGCGCGTCACC
>CAYNDU010000496.1:0-4785 GCA_964395615.1 uncultured Pirellulaceae bacterium
CTGCTGTTCCTAACGTTAAACTGATAATGGAAACTCCAGTGAATAATCCCGGTTAGTAATGGACGTGGGCAAGTTGCGTCGAATCGCGTGGTGGCGGCGACCCGTCGGTCGGGGAGACAGGCTGACACAATAAAAAAAAACGACTCACGGTCACGTGAGTCGTTGGTTGCCTTGCCCGCGGCAATTGTCGTAACGAGTTGCTGACCGGTGCGGCCGGCGGGCCATCTTCGGTTTGGGTACTCGGCCCGCCGACTGCGTTTGGTCTTGGATGGGTCTACTACAACAAGTCGCTCTTCCAGGCGTCCTGGACATCTGCGGCGAGGTCGTCGAGCAGACTGTCCAACGCGTCATCGACGACCGCGTCCGCCGCCGGTCGAGCACCCGTGTCGGATTGCTCGCCAATCTGCAGGGACCAACTGTCAACGGCGGGATCGAGCGAGTGATCGATGGCAAACAACGATGTCCGCACGACTCGCTGGGCCGGTTGTTCGACGACATCGGCCAGTGGAAGAGCCGGCATGGTCTTGGCTTGACCACTACGGACCGACTGGAATCCACTTTCCCCTTCGCCACTCCCGTTCTGGTTCAAGTAGTTAACGACCAGCAGGGCGTCCAATGGAGTGATGGCCAGATCGCGATTGACGTCCAATCGTGAGCCGCCGGACCCGCCGGCCGCATTGAAACCACCGGCACTGTTAAGGTTGTTGATCACCAGCAATGCGTCCAGCGGCGAGACATGCCCATCGACGTTAACGTCCAGCGTGTTCCCGCCAAGGACTCCGCCTCCGGTCACAAGCAACGAACTGAAACCGTAAGAGATGTCCGTCAACGGAACGGCGGCCGGTGGATCGAAGAAGAGCGAATCGTGGGCCGGCATCAGATCGGCCGGGTCTGCCATGAAGTCGACCTGGCCGACTCCGGTCGCAGTAAAGGCGACTTCGAAGAGCTCCAGCTTCGTGCTGCCGAGTGGGCTGCCTCCGGTCTGGAACGAACCGACTTCGTCCAGGATGCCCGGAAGACGAGCGCTACCCGACTTGGCGTTCAGGTAATCCGCAGAGAAAGTAATGTCGAATCCGAGTGGATTACTGGGATCGACATTCGGTTGTACCAGGTTGCGATTGAACAGCACGTCCATGTAGGCAGCGGCAACGCCGGTTGCGCTGGCGGCCGTCCGCCGATCGCGAACGGAAGCGATTAGAACGAACTCCTCGCCAACCGCGACTTGCGTGACCGGGTTACCGATCGGGTCGGTCAACTCGAGGCTGATCTCGAGGCCTTGCGTCCCGGGATCGGGATCCTCAAAGATCGACACCGTTCCGGTACTCGTACCATTGGCATTTCCGATCGTGTACTGGAATTGATCCATGACACTGAAGCCGGCTCCCGGGTTGTAGACGATGAAATCGTCCAACGGGTCACCGGGAGTACCGTTGTTGTCGATAGTGGCGGTTCCGTTGCCGGGCGTCCCGACCGACATGAGTTGGAACGTGCCGAGGATACCGGCCAGATCATTGTCCAGCACGTGAAGTGCATTGTTGGCGGACCCGGCGACTACTCGGTAGGCGTCGTCGACGGCCACCGGCTCGATCAACTCAGGCTGGACGAAAACGGTGACTGTGGCCGTATCCGAATTGCCGGTCCCGTCGCCAATCGTGTAGGTAAAGACCTCATTGGGCGGGCTGAAGATGCCGCGATTGGGAGTAAACAAAACGCTCTGGCCGTCCGGAGCGATCGTGACACTTCCGTGATCGGGCTGAGTGACGCCGACCACCTGGAGGACGCCGGTCGAGCTCGGGAAGTCGTTGGCCATGACGTCCAACGAGTAATTGATAGAATCCTGTGGGACGTCGAAGTTGTCGTCGTTGGCGACCGGCTCATCCTTTAGGATCAGCACTCCATGGTCTTCCACCTCACCTGCCATGGCTGCACCCGTTGTGCCGATCCCTCGTTCGTAACCATAGCGGAAGCGAGCGAATGACGGACCGACCGCGGATCCTGCCGGCACGGCAAAAGTCAGCGTGTGTGTACCATCGTCCAGCAGCAGGTCCTTGACGATTTGCTCGCCCGGATCACTCCAGTCACCATCGGCGTTAAAGTCGACCCAGCCTTGAAGAACGCCCGGTGAATAGGGGCCCGTGTTGACGGTAACGTCGACCGTGGCATTCTTGCCGGAGAACAACGCGGCCGGGAACGCCACGCCGTCTTCGTCGGCCAGGCTACTCAGATCGTCTCCGACCGCATTCAGTTCAGGCTGGCCGTCCAACTCTCCGTCGATCAAGAGGCCGAGCTGGAAGCCGGGCAGCACGCCATGGCTGGGACCTCCGCTGGCGCCAAGCGTGGGATAGGGCGTCGGGGCATCGCCGAAATCCAGATTCGTGGCGTTGCCGAAGTCGACGTTGGGGGTCGTGGCGGCCGGATCAATGGTCACTTCGTGGTAGCCCAAGGCCGGATAGCTGATCACCCAGCCGGGATTCAGCACTTCGCGGATTTGAATGCCCGTTCCCGGTGGGATCCCCTGGATGTTGTAATTGCCGTTGGCATCGGTGATCGCGGCCGGTTCGCCGAGAGCGATCGACCCGTTCTTGTCCAGGTCGGCATAAATGTAGATGCCCGGCATACCCGGTTCGCCGACGTCTCGAATGCCGTCCGCATCGATGTCATGCCACTTCACGCCCGACGCGCCGCCGCGGACCGGCCGGTTTCCGAAGTCGATGCCGCTGATCACGTCGTCGCGGTTGACGATCGTGATTGTGTGGGTGCCACTGGCTGGGAAAGTCTGCTCCCACAGCGGCTGGAGCACCTGTGCCACTGTATAGTCACCCGGGCCGGCGAACATTTCGATTTCGTATGTGCCGTCGGCAATCGTCACTCCGCTCGGCTCGTTACTGTCGAGCGCTCCGTTGTTATTCAAGTCGACGAAGACGGTCCAGTTCTCGATCCCCTGCTCGCCCGCGTCCGGCAAAGCATTGGAATTCTCGTCACTCCAGACCCGTCCCTGGACTTTTGACGCTTTGACACGGTTGATCGCCTCAGCAACGTTAAGACGACCGCCGGTCACCGTTTTTCCCGCGAGAGAGGGGATCAGGTCGACCGTGTCCATGATGAGCTGTTTGGTTTCCTGCCCGGTGAAGGCGGGGGCCAGTCCACGAACTAAGCCCACGGCCCCTGCCACGGCAGGTGACGCCATCGATGTGCCATCGAAGAAGGCATAGTTGTTGTTCGGGATCGTACTCAGGATCGAGCTTCCGGGCGCTCCCAGATCCACGGTCGTCAGTCCCCAGTCCGAGAAGGACGACAGTTGATCACCGTCATCCGTTGAAGCCACGGAGATCACGAGCGGGTGATCGAAGTTGGCCGGATAATGTGGAATGGCATCGTTGTCCGCCGTGTCATTGCCCGCCGCTGCGACAAAGATGATATCGGCCGCCGTATGTGCCGTCACCGCATCGTATTCGGCCTGCGAAAACCCGGTGCCGCCCCAGCTGTTGTTGCTGACCACGATGTTGATGCCAAACTGCGACTTCATCATCGTCACATAGTCGATACCCTCGATGGCGTCCGCCGTCGGAATGCCATTGGGACCGCCAATCTTGACGGCCATCAACTGCACGACCTGGTTCACACCCGATACGCCGATGCCGTTGTTGCCGTCGGCACCGCTGATCCCCGCGACGTGTGTTCCGTGATCAACGTCGTCCTGCGGATCGCTGTCATCATTGAACGCGTCAATGCCGTAGACATCGTCGATGTACCCGTTGGCGTCGTTGTCGACCCCGTCCCCAGGAATTTCGCCCGGGTTCGTCCACATGTTGTTGACCAGATCCGGGTGAGTGTAGTCGATGCCGCTGTCAATGATCGCAACGACCGTGGTTGGCGACCCGGTAAAAACGTCCCAGGCCTCCACCGTGTCAATGTCCGCGTCGGCCACGCCGCCCGATTGGCCCGTGTTCTGGTGCGCCCACTGTTCACTGAATCGAGGATCGTTGGGGACCCCACTAAACTGCTTTATGTAGTTCGGCTCGGCGTACTTTACTTCCGCCTTGGCATTCCAGAAGTCGGCTGCCCCGATCACGTCGCTTTGAAAATCTGGCAGGTCTACCAGTACGACCGGGAAGGTGCGGTAAGTCTTCAGAATCGAAGCCCCTTCGGACTCCAGAATCTGCTGCCGTTGAGCATCGGAAACGCCCGGCTGGAATCGCATCAAGAGCTGATCGGGTACGAACGACGGACCCGACCCGCCTGGCTCCCCTTCGGGACCGTCAATGGTTGGCCCGAATCCGGAGAATCCGGCCATCGTGGTCAGCATTTGCCGCGGCTCGAGCGTCTCGAGTCGCATGTCTCGGCCACGCGATAAGTTGCCGGCCCGTTTGCCTCGAGCTCGTAATTTTCGGCGCAAACTTCTTGACAGTCTTGACTTCACGGTCTTAACCCCACTTGTTATTGGACCTTCATCACGTGCGAGCGCACAGCTGACCGAAGCACCCGTTCATTCTAATTACGAACCACCTCGCTTGCCAACGTTGGGCTCCCTCCCCATGGCACGCCCGTTCTCCCCTCCCCCAGCCACCCGAAGCGGACCCACGTGCGGAGCCTGTTAAGATGGGGTAATTGGAGGAATTTGGGATTATCTGATAATTCGATCCTAATCGGTCAGCAATTCGTGTCAACAAATTCGTTGGCCCTTGGTGACTTGACAACCGGAATCTTGTCGGTCGGCACCCCCAAGGGAGGGGAGGTAAAGGGGTCAGGAGTCAATTGCCGGAACGGCCCGTAGGGTGCTTCGCA
>CAYNDU010000497.1:0-4780 GCA_964395615.1 uncultured Pirellulaceae bacterium
CCTTTCCCCCAAGGCGCTGCTTGCGCGATTCTCCAATGGTGCGCCGGTTCCCAGCGCCCACCACGGGCAAGCTGCCCGTTCTTCAGGCGGCTTCGTTGGCGAACATCAGGCAGTAGCTTTCATAGCGTCGAATGTCCAACTTGCCATCGGCGACGGCATCTTTCACGGCGCAACCTGCCTCATGCGTGTGCGTACAGTTTGGATACCGGCACAAGTTGACAAAGGGGCGCAGGTCGCGGAACAGGCCGGCAAGTTCTTCGGGGATCACGTCCCACAACTGAAACTGGCGAATTCCCGGCGTATCGACAATGAACCCACCTCGTTCCAGCGGCAGTAAATGCGCGGCGGTCGTAGTATGTTTACCCTTCTGGGACTCGGCGCTCACCTGAGCGACACGGAGTTCGAGGCCTGGATCGATGGCGTTGAGCAACGACGATTTCCCCACGCCGCTTTGGCCAGCCACAACACTTTGCTGGTCATTCACGACTCGGCGGAGATGCGTGAGCCCACGTCCGGTAGCGGCCGAGAGAAGGAGCACCTGGTATCCCATTTGACCAAAGACTCCGACGAGCGGTTGCAAATCGACCGGGTCGATCAAATCGATTTTGTTAATGCAGATGACCGGCGTGATCCCTGCCTGTTCGGCCGTCACCAACATACGATCGATCAGGTGGGGTTTGAGATTCGGCTCCGCGGCACTGCTCACGATCAGTACCTGATCGACGTTTGAGACAAGCACATGCTGGCGGCCTCGACTGGTGCGACTGAGCAAGCCGTGCCGAGGCTCGACGCGTTCGATCAAACCTTCAGCATTGCCCGTTGGCCGGTACCAGACAAGGTCCCCGGTCGTGAGCACGTTTCGTTGATCGCTGCTGAGCGACTTCAGTAGCCCACGAATGGTACAGCGAACGATGCCGGCGAGCGGGTCCATGACGACGCTCGACAAACCGTGAACGCTGAGCACGCGGCCCTGGCGACATATATCCTCGTTGACCTCGAGTTGGATCGACGATCCAGGATCGTCCGTAGCATCGTCGGTTCCGATGACGGTCCGTTTGCGGGTCAAGCTTCCTTTGCCACTAACCCGCTCCGATTGTTCCAAGTCATTCGGCTCGTCCGGATCCTCCGCGGCGTAACGTCGAGTGAGGTCGCCGGCCCTCGCGCGAGTATCGTACTTCTTCTTGAATTCGGCGCGGATCTTTCGTCGCTTCTTCTTGCTCACGAGCTCCGCCGTTATTGATCGTGGATTGACGGCCCGATCAAGTCGATGATTTCACTTTCCGAGAGTTCTTCCTGATCGAGGAGGGCCTTGGTGAGTTTTTCGAGTTGTTCGCGACGGTCGCCGATCAACTGGTCGGCCGCCTCCTGGGCGGCTTGCAGGATCTTTGCAACTTCGTCATCAATCAACTCCATCGTATGTTCACTGAATGTCCTCTGCTGGTGGATCTCCCGTCCCAAAAACGGATCCGCCTCGGACGTCTTGTAGCTAACGGGACCGAGTCGATCGCTCATGCCCCAATGAGTGACCATGCGTCTAGCGATGTGCGTGGCGCGCTCCAGATCGTTCTCGGCTCCGGCTGTGGTTTCGTGGTAGACCAGTTCTTCCGCGGACCGACCACCGAGCGCCACGACCAACTGGTCCCTCAATTCGTGCTCGGCCATGCTGAGCCGATCCTCCGAGGGTACAATATGCGTTGCGCCGAGCGATCGACCACGAGGGATAATGGTCACTTTGTGAACTCGATGAGCCCCGCTGCTGTACCAGGCGGTCAGCGTATGACCCGCTTCGTGACAGGCGGTCTTCTCCTTCTCCTGGTCGGACAGTACCTCCTCACGTTTGGCACCCATGAGCACCTTGTCGCGGGCGTACTCAAAGTCCGACATATCGACCTGTTTCTTGTCCTGGCGGGCAGCCCAGAGCGCCGCTTCATTGACAATGTTCCGCAGATCGGCACCTGTCAAACCAACGGTCGCGGCTGCCAGTCGCTCCAAGTCCACATCATCACTCAGCGGCACGTCGCGCACATGGACATGGAAGATCTCGACGCGACCCTTGAGCGTCGGTCGGTCGACCGTGACATGCCGGTCGAACCGACCCGGTCGAAGAAGTGCGGGATCGAGCACATCGGGCCGATTCGTGGCGGCCAGCACGATGGCCGAGTCATTTTGTGTGAACCCGTCCATTTCACTGAGAATCTGGTTGAGTGTTTGTTCACGCTCGTCGTGCCCGCCACCCAGCCCGGCGCCTCGTTGACGTCCCACGGCATCGATTTCGTCAATGAAGATGATAGAAGGTGAGTTTTCCTTGGCCGTCTTGAACAGGTCGCGCACCCGACTGGCCCCCACCCCAACAAACATCTGAATAAACTCGGATCCGCTCACCGAATAAAAAGGAACTCCCGCCTCGCCGGCCACCGCGCGAGCCAACAGTGTCTTTCCGGTACCGGGCGGTCCGTTGAGCAGAACGCCCTTCGGCACTCGCCCTCCCAATCGCTGAAACTTCGCAGGCGTTTGCAGGTATTCCACGATCTCCATCAAGTCGGCCTTGACGCCATGTAATCCGGCCACATCCCGAAACGTTACCGGCTGCTGGACTCCCTCATACCGCTTGGCAGGACTCTTGGAAAACCCGGACAGGAACCCGCCACCCATTACCTGATCGCGCGTGCGCCGATACGAGATCCAAAAGAAAGCAAAAAGGGCAATCGGCACCAGCAACGCCAGCAGGTAGACCATCATCAGGGCGTTGCCCTGATGCTCGTTCTTGAATGGGATCTTCTTACTGGATAACAGATCGGTTAACCGGCCACGTGAATCACTGTCGCGCGGCAAAACCACTCGAAAGTGCTTCTTCAGCTGTCCCTCCCGCGCGACGCGTTTGCCCTCGCTGTTAATCTGCGGCGGCTTGTCCGGTGGCACCGTGAAGACCCCGGTCGCCTCCTGCTCACCAAGTTGCACATACACCACATTGTCGGATGTGACCTGATCCAGAAAGAACGAGTAATCAATGGTGGACTCGCGAGGGCCTTGCATCACGACAAAAACGAGAAGCGTGACGACGATGATCGACACCAGGACCCACAAATTCGGTCCGGCCCGACGCACCGTAGGCTTCTGGTCGCCACTTGACTCCTGCTGGTTCCGCGGAGAATTCTCCATCTAGATCCCTACAACCTCTTAATATGTATAGACTTATACCGTTCACTCAACTCCAGGCATTGGTCCGTCGGTTAGGTAATTGTATCCCACGATCTGCAATAATGCGACGGACCGAAACGAGCCACTTCATGATGCTCACGAAGAATGCCGGCCCAAACCTCGGACGGCACGGTCGCGACGATGAGAAGAGTATCGACGACTTGAATGACAACCCGCGATCACAACACGTGGTGGGTTGAACATTCCCGTCACGAGGTTATCGACGCCCATTCGCCTTGGGGTCACCGAAACGCCGGTTGAAGATCGCCGGATCAAAGGGATCGACTCCCTTCGGTGAGCCAGTGGCCGGTGAAGATGATGCAGGTGATGATAATGGGGCCCTGCCCGGCCTATCGGCTGGACCGTCGCGCGTCGAGGGCGGTGGTCCGGCCTCCCTATGTCGGCCGGGCGACCCGTCTCCCGATCGAGAGTCTTCGGAGACTGTGTCCGTCGACATCCCAGAAGGGACCCTTTGGGCCGTGGGCTGTCGGAGAATCGACTGCGCCGAAGCCGGAATCTCAAGTTGAGCGTGCGTGGTTCGGCCACTCATCCGAAACACCCAGCCGACCAGTTCTTTCATCTGCTCCACGTTTGTCTCGCGGATCGGTGCGCGCACTCCGCCGTGCGCGCGTGTCGCCATCGTCAAAAGTGGGCTCTCTGACGGCCTCTCTGAATGAATCCACGCACGAACAGCCGAGAGATTCTGAACCGTAAACCGACGTGGAAAGACTCGGCTCCAACTGGGAATCTGCAATCGGAACGTGTTGGTCGCTCGCGATCCGTGACATCCGGCACCCCCACATCGGTTAACCAACAAGGGCTGAATCGTTGTCGTGAATTGTTCAATCACTCCCGGAGGTAACTCGGCGCCGGTTGTGACCGAACGAGCACCCAGTGGAGAGTTGGTGGTTCGCGATGGCCGGGCAGGTGTTTGCGAGACACGGTGAGTGGCAACCTTGAGTCGCCTCTCTAATACGGCCAGACCCTCCGCCCGAGGGTCGATATCCATCGCTTCCATCAATTGGGCCGCCGCCTGGGCGTGTAAATCGTATCTCAGACACCAATCGGCCAGGTCAAGATGGTCCGACACCGAAGTCTCGGTCGGTAACGCCGACCGCTGCCGCTCGTAGGCCTCGACCAGGTCCTTACAACGAAACTCGACCTGATCGACCGGTATCCCGATCTCGTTGTCCCGCTGCTGACCAACCAGGTAACGATCGCCCACACGAATGATGTCGCCACGCAGGATGCGCCCGGTGCGCAGCAGCAAGACACCGGGCTGGGGCGCCAGTTCCGGGGGGGTCGCCATCGCTGCAGTTATCGCACAGAACCCCGCCAGCAGAGCACTGCGCCACGCGTTTTTGGCCTTCATAGCGGCCGGACATTACGTTTTTCGGCTGAAACCGGCAATAGCAACTTGCTACAACCCCTGCCGGGGGGTGCAGGAACGGGCTTCCGTAGCGGTCGGGCTGAGCAAGGTGTTCACTGGAGACTTCAACAGTCGGTGGTATGGGCAGTCGGTGGTAGGGGACTCGCGCCGTATAACTCGGTAAGCCGTATAACTCGGTAATTTGCCAAAGGC
>CAYNDU010000498.1:0-4751 GCA_964395615.1 uncultured Pirellulaceae bacterium
TCTACTATCGCCTCGACGTGCTTCGACTCCGCATTCCCCCGTTGCGACGGCGGCGGGAAGATATACCCGAATTGGCGGATCACGTGCTGAAACGCGTCGCCGGCGATTCATCGGTCACTCTCCCCCCCGATGCACGTGACGTCCTCCTCGCTCATCACTGGCCGGGCAACGTCCGGGAACTGATCCACACGCTGGAGCGAGCCTGGCTGGTCGGCGAAGGACAGATTCGTGCCGATCGCTTGCAGATCGATCTTGAGACATCTAGCGGAGAGGGATCCGCCGTCACCGACGCTCTGCCGACCAGCATTCCGTTCCGCGATGCCATCGATCACACCGAAAAAAGCCTCCTGCTCGGCGCGATGACAGCTCACGATGGAAATAAGACGGCCGCCGCCCGATCGCTCGGCATGAAGCCGTCCACTTTTCGAGATAAACTGGCTCGACATGGTATCGGGTAGGCCTGCTCGGTGACGTGCCGTCGATCGACTCGCCCGTGCCCGTGGCTCGTGACGGAATCCCGCTCGAAACAAACGGATTTCCGTGGGCCACGACAGGGCGGCCCGTCTCAATGGCCCCAATCGCGGACACGGCCGGGTGGTGTCGATCATCCGTCCGACCGGGCGATCTCTGCAGAAAATGCTCCCCGCCCGTTTCGAAATCCGAACCCAAGAACGGTTGGCTTTTCGTCACAAACTCGCCCTTCCTCTCGGCCCTTCGATAGACTCACGCCCTGCGCGTGCTACGTTTCGGAAGAATCCGAACAACGCGTGTGAATGCCGCTTCCACCTAGACCAGTCCACCTCGACTTGCGTTTGGGCACGCCGATTGCTAAAGCAAATGCCGATGATGACCACGGCAAGATCTGTGCATCCATAAGTCGACCTAATTCGGGGAGCATTGATGATCTCAGAATCTAACGAAAGCCATCGTTCACATTTTTTTGAGGAAGTGGTCCGTGACACGCCCGGCGGTCGGCAACTGGCCCTTTGTCTGCAGTGCGGTAGCTGTGGCGGGTCGTGTCCGAACGGGGCGGACATGCAGTTCACGCCCCGCACGTTGTTTGCGATGATCAACGCCAACCGGCGTGAGGACGTATTGTCCGCCAACACGATGTGGTCGTGTGTCTCCTGTTATCTCTGTACGACCCGTTGTCCGCAGGAGATACCGATCACCGAAATCATGTACGCCCTGAAGCGGCTTGCGATTGCCGAGGGATTTACGAGCGAGACGGACGCACCGGCGTTAGCCAAGACGTTCACTCGGTTCGTTGAGGACTACGGTCGCAGTTTCGAATTCGGGTTAGCCAGCCGCTACTACTTCTTCAACAAGCCGTTGAGCATGTTTCGGCTGGTCCCGATGGGAATATCGATGTTGACGCGGGGTCGGATGCAGCTCAAACCGAAGCGAATTCGACAGGTCGGCCAGTTGCAAGCGATTATTCGCAAGGCGCGGGAAATGGGAGGTAGCCGATGAAGTATGCATACTATCCCGGCTGTTCGCTCGACGGGGGCAGTATTGCCTACGATCAGTCGATTCAGGCGATTGCACAGCGGCTGGGGTTCGAACTCAAGGAGTTGGACGACTGGAACTGTTGCGGTGCGACGGAGTACTTCACTCAGGACGAGTTGGTGGCGACAAGTGTGATCGCTCGGAATCTTGCGATCGTCGAGCCTGGGGTCGAGGAGTTGATTGCACCGTGTGCGGCCTGTTTTCTGAATTTGAAGAAGACGGACCATCTGATGACGGAGCATCCGGAGTTGGGAGAGCGAGTCAATGGTGCCCTGGCCGCCGGCGGGCTGCACTATGATCCGGGCAGTGTGCGGGTGCGGCATTTGCTGGACCTGTTATACACCGACATTGGCGAACAGGCGATCAAGTCGAAGGTCAAGCGCCCGTTGAGCGGTTTGCGAGTGGCCCCGTACTATGGCTGCCAGGTTGTTCGCCCAATGAACGGTTTTGACAGCACCGAATACCCGATGAAGATGGACGAGTTGTTTGGTTGGCTGGGAGCCGAGGTCGTGGATTATCCGGTCAAGGCCCACTGTTGCGGCGGACACATGACGCAGATCAGCGAGGACGCGGCCTTCGAGTTGATTCGTCGATTATTGCAGAGTGCGGTGGATTACCACGCGGACGTCATTCTCTGTATGTGTCCAATGTGCCAATTGAATCTGGACGCGTACCAGGGCCGCGTGAGCAACCATTTCAACGCCGATTTTCACATTCCGATCATCTTCTTTACTCAACTGATCGGCGTAGCGTTGGGGCTGGATATGGACCGACTTGGTCTCGGCAAGGAGATTGTGCCGGCGCGACCGGTGATTGAAGGGCGTTTAGCCGAGTCGGCGGCGTCGGCAACTGGCAGTGACGAATCCTGAGGAGAGAGGCACCATGGCCGAGAAAGTGGGCGTCTACGTCTGCCATTGTGGGAGCAATATTGCCAGCAAGGTCGATGTGGAGGCGGTAGCGCAGTGGGCAGGCGACAGCCTGGCGGATGTTGAGGTCGCACGCGACTACAAATTCATGTGTTCCGATTTGGGGCAGAAGCTGATCGCCGACGACATCCGTGAAAAGGGCCTCACCCGGGTCGTGGTCGCTGCCTGCAGTCCGCACTTGCACGAGAGGACATTTCGCCGAGCATGCGAGCAAGGCGGATTGAACGCATACCTGTTGGAGATGACGAATATTCGCGAGCACTGCTCCTGGGTCCACAAGGACCGCGATGCGGCGAGCGAAAAGGCTCAGTCGCTGATCTCTGGAGCGGTCGAGCGTGTGAAGTGGCAAGAGCCCCTCGAGCCGACGTCGGTGGCGGTGGAACCGGCGACGTTGGTCGTCGGAGGAGGCATCGCCGGCTTGCAGGCAACGCTCGAATTGGCCGACGCAGGGTATCCGGTCTATCTGGTCGAACGCCAACCGTCGATCGGCGGCCACATGGCCCAATTCGACAAGACATTTCCGACGCTCGACTGCTCGGCCTGCATTCTTACTCCCAAAATGTCGGAAGTCGGTCAGCATGAGAACGTGACCTTGCTGACGTACAGCGAATTGGAATCGGTCAGCGGCTCGGTCGGTGATTTTCAGGCCGTCGTTCGCCGTCGCGCCCGAAAGGTGGACTACGATCGCTGCACGGGTTGTGGCGTGTGCGTCGAGAAATGCCCCCGCAAGATCGTGGACAACGCATTCGAGTCGGGCATGGGAATGCGCAAAGCGATTTACATGCCGTTCCCGCAGGCCGTCCCCAGAATTCCCGTGCTCGACACCGAGTCCTGCATCTGGTTCCAGCGTGATCGGTGTGGCGCCTGCCGCAAGTTATGCCCGACCGATGCCATCGAATTTGAGCAGGAAGATGAGTTACTCGACCTGAACGTGGGCAACATTATCATCGCCACCGGCTGGAAACCCTTTGACTGCCGCCGGATTCCACAGTACGGCTATGGGCGTCTGGCCAACGTGTTTACGAGTCTGGAGTTCGAGCGACTCTGCAACGCGGCCGGTCCAACCAACGGACGGATCGTGATGCGAGACGGCGTCACGGAGCCACGTTCGGTGGCCATCATTCACTGTGTCGGAAGTCGCGACTTGAAGCTGAACGCCCATTGCTCGGGCGTCTGCTGCATGGCGGCATTGAAGTTCGGCCACCTGGTCATGGAAAAAACGGGGGCCGAAGTAACGTCGTTCTACATCGACATGCGAACCAATCAGAAGAACTACGAGGAATTCTATCAACGGCTACTTGGCGAAGGGATGCACTTTGTACGCGGCAAGGTATCGGAAGTGACCGATGCCGCGAGGAACAGGGACGAACAAGGCAACCTGATTATCCAATACGAAGACACCCTCATCGGTCGACAGGGTCGACTGCCGGTCGACATGGTGATCCTGATGGGTGGTCTTGAGCCACAAAGCGACGCGCGGGAATTGGGGCTCAAGTGCGGCATTTCGTGCAGCATGGCCGGTTTTTACACCGAGCGTCACCCGAAACTTGACCCGGTGGCCACGATGACCGACGGGATCTTCGTGGCGGGTGCCTGCCAGGGCCCGAAAGACATTCCCGGCTCGGTGATGCAGGGCGCCGCGGCGGCCGCGCGCGTACTTGGCATGATCACCAAGGGGCACGTCCAGATCGAGCCGGTGGTTGCGTCCATCGATGAATCCCGTTGTTCCGGCTGTCGAGTTTGCAATAATCTCTGTCCCTATAACGCGATCGAATTCGACGCGGCCGAGAATGTGAGCCGCGTTCTCACCTCACTCTGCAAAGGCTGCGGCACGTGTGTCTCTGCCTGCCCGGCCCAGATCATCAGCGGCGCGCACTTCAGCAATCAGCAGATCATGGCCCAGATTGAGGGCATGTTGTGGGACGCGGACGGAAGTTCGGGACCGGTCGAGAAACTGGCCGAGACGGCGACCGCGGGAGTCGCTGAAACAAATTAGGAGCGGAAAAACAGATGGTAGAACAAGCGTTCGAACCGAAGATCGTCGGTTTCCTGTGCAATTGGTGTTCCTACCGCGCGGCTGATCTGGCCGGTACGGCGCGGATCGGATACGCGCCGAACGTTCGGATCATTCGCGTAATGTGCAGTGGTCGAGTCGATCCGACCTTTGTGATCAAGGCGCTCTCGCTAGGCGCCGACGGAGTGCTCATCGCCGGCTGTCATCCGGGCGAGTGCCACTATCTGGAGCAGAATTACAAAGCCATGCGCCGTTTTGAGCTGCTGCCACACACGCTCCAGGGCCTGGGAGTCGACAGCTCG
>CAYNDU010000499.1:0-4745 GCA_964395615.1 uncultured Pirellulaceae bacterium
TGCTCGGGTCCGTCATTCAACTCGATGCCTTCCACGCCGGCGGGCGGAACGGCGTTCAAATCGATGGCAACCGAAAGGCCGTGTGCGGCACTCCATGACTTGCGATCGACGAGTTGCACTCCGTGTGCACCGGCGGCAATCACGGCCTGGGCGCCTCTGAGTGCTTGTTCGACAGCGGAACGTGTGTTGACTTCGAACGGTTCGAGTTGAGCGGTTGGTTTCGCCTCACGCAGTCGACGACAGACTTCCTCGGCCCGTAACAAACGTCGCGAGCAGACTCGGACCGTGGCACCGGCAGCGGTTAGCATTCGGACGGCCCGTTGCCCGACGGGGCCCGTAGCAGCCAGAACGGTGACCACCGATTCCGACAGGGGCACGTGGCGCCCGGCGGCCACGATCGCAGCGGCCGCCGTCGTGTTCGCCCCGTTCGCGTCCAGCATCACCGACACGCGAAAGGGCCCAAAAAATGTGCGGCGCACACTCGCTAGTAGCTCTTCGCCAACAGAAACATCGGAACCGCCGACAAAAATGGCAGTCTGGGAGAGGTCTTTTGGTCCACGCGTAAAAATCGCACCGTGAACAAGCCCGCAGACGTCGTCAACGCCAACGTGCGAATATGCGAAAAGTTGATCGACGCCGGAGTCAACTGCCACCACTCGATCAAAACTGCTGGCGTGCTGATCGCTATCGAGTTGAATTAAGATCTTCTTCTTCGACATGATCAACGGGTGCCTCTCGATTTCAGCGCTCCGTTCAAACGACAACGCCCCGGCTTCCTGTCGCAAGGAACCCTGGGGCATTGGATCATCATGCAGTCGGTGCTAGAAACCCTTGAACGGATGCTCCGAACTGTCCTTGCCCGCCACCACTTCACTCGCCGATGGGGACCCGCCCATCGCATTGATCACCGACTGCTTGGTTGCCTCATAATTGTAATCGTAGATTTTCTTGTTGTCGGCAGCCGCCGGGTGAATGAAGACCCCGCAGACGATGACGAGATTCTCGCACTGGTCTTGAGGGATCACGCCGTCGGCAACACAATCCGCCACCGCTTTGGCCACTGCCGCCTGCGCGGGTCCGAACATCTGTACCGCCTGCTGCATGCCTTTAATGGTTACCTTCGTAATCATGACCGTTGAAGGTTTAACGGCCAGGTTGGGCGTCAGAACGGCCAGGAGATTCGTGTGGCCGGCACTCTGACGGGCCAGGGCATTGGCAAAGGCAATCCCCACCGGTCCATCCTTACTTCCGATCATTAGATCGATGTGTGCGATCTCATTACCATCACCGACCAACGCTTCACCAATCATCATCGACATGGTTCATTCTCCGACAAACGAGTTGCATTCCAAACGGCTGTTCCTCTTCAGACCATCGCACCGTCCAGGGATAGACCCAGTACAAGCCGCGAACTTAACAAACCCCGCCATAATTGCAAGCCGCGATTGGAACGATCGACAGAAAACTCTATCCTGACGGGACTTGTGTCGCTGTTTTTGCCCCCGCAGTCTTGTCGAGGACTCTTGATGAACGTCATGCTGGCTGGTGCGTCGGTGCGGGCCATGGCCCAATCTGCTGTGAGGGCCGGTTGTTCCGTGTGCGGACTCGACTTGTTCGGCGATCGGGATCTCTCTCGACTTGCCGACAGCCATCGCATTCAGACATACCCTGGCGAACTGGCAGACTGGGCACGGCGACTACCGGGCCGGCAGTGGGCATTCACGGGTGGATTGGAAAACTACCCGCAACTCATTGGCCGGATCTCACGAACACATCGACTCCTGGGGAATCCGGAAGGTGTCTTGCGGCGCATTCGAAATCCGTGGCTGGTGGCGTCCAGCGTGCGGAGCGCCGGGTGCCGGTTTCCCAGCCCGTCATGGAATTTGCCGAGTGACGGCAACTCGTACGTTCGCAAACCGATTGACAGCTGCGGTGGTCTCAACATGTGTCTGGCCGCTGACGCCGATGCGCCAGAACCCATGACGGCGAATGACTCGATCATGCACGGCGAGGGTCGGATTTCGGGTAACGATTCGAATGATCTTCCCGACAATTCTCCAGGGCGCCGATTCTACTTCCAACCCTTCGTTTCCGGCCCGGTCTGGGGTGTCACCTTTCTTGGAAACGGTCAGACGGCCGTTTTGTTAGGGGCCGCCCGACACGTGAATTGGCAGTGGTCCGGGGCCCGGCAGTTTCAGTATTCGGGCTCCATGGGTCCCCTGACCATCACGCGAGCCGAGCATCAAGCGCTGCAGCGGCTAGGCCATCAGCTGGTGGTCGACTTTACTTTAAGGGGGCTTTTCGGCGTTGATCTTGTCTGCAACGACCGGCAATTCTGGGTGTTGGAGGTCAACCCGCGTTTCACCGCATCGGTTGAAGTCATTGAACGAAATTGGGTCACGCCGGCGTTCACGCTCCACCAGGAAGCATGCCGTGACCGGCAACTCGTCGAGCCGACTCAGGTGACCGAGCCCTTGTCGCCGGGCCGTTTCGCCCTGCATGCCAAGGGGATCCTCTATGCGTCGCGCGGCGTGCGCGTCTCCGAGTCAAATATCCGACGTTGGGAAGATCCCAGTTGGATTGGGAGCGATCAACAGATTTCCGATGTCCCGCAAATCGGTTCGGAGATTCCGCCCCGCTATCCGGTGTTGACGCTATTGGCTAGCGGCGAACGACCGAGGGACATTGCCGAAAAACTTGACCGATTGGCCCGTCGAGTCGCCGCTACATTCGAGCGGTAATCGGACGGCGGTCGTCGTCGGTTCCCTGAGACCAACGGCTGATTCACCTGCATCGTCTCGTGACGTGACGATTCGGCTGTCGCATGGCCTTGTAAGACGGGGCTCCAACGAGGGTTCAGCAGTGTTCTGACGGTCAAATCGCCCGCCCGCCTAGACTCCACCGAACGCACTGAATCCTCCGTCGACGGGCACGACGGTACCGGTTACGAACCGGGCAGCGTCACTTACCAGCCAGAGCAGCGTGCCGACAAGGTCTTTGGGGGTACCGTAGCGGGCCGCCGGCGTATGGTCGAGGATCGTGCGGCCCCGTGGTGTTGGCTGGTCGTCGCTGTCGACAAGGAGAAACTGGTTTTGCTCGGTCAGGAAGAAGCCTGGAGCGATCGCATTGACCCGAATTTCGGGGCTGTATTCCTGTGCCAGATGGACGGCCAGCCACTGCGTGAAATTCGCGACACCCGCCTTCGCGGCTGAATAGGCCAGGACACGCGTCAGGGGCCGCATCCCGGCCATCGACGCAATATTGATCACGACGCCAGCCTGTTTTTCAACGAGATCGGCGACGAACACCTGGGAAGTGAGAATGGTCCCTACGCAGTTCAGATTGAACACCCATTGTATCGACTCGGCTGAAATCTCGAAAAACGGTTGGTCTTTCGTTGCCGTGGCATCCGGTTTATTGCCGCCTGCCCCGTTGATGAGCATGTCGACGGGACCCCATTCTTGATGGATCGCAGTCCGGGCATCCTTCAAACTGTCTGTTTCCAGTACGTTTGCGGCAACCGCCATCGCCTGGCCACCCTCTTGCCGAATCGCGTTCGCCACCCGCTCCGCCGCCTCCTGATTCACATCGAGTACGGCCACCGAAGCACCCTGTGAGGCCAAAGCTCGGCTCATCTCCCCACACAGGATTCCTGCGCCGCCGGTCACCACGGCGATCTTACCGGCCAAGTCGGGCATTTTCTTCTCCTCATTCGCTCAGTTTGTCTGTTCAGTTTCTGCGCCCGGTTTCCAACGCCGCCCGGCGAATTGCGGTTCGAAATCGCTTCGACCGGCCAGTTCGGCGATCGCCAGCACACATCGTTTCATCAGCTTACGAACCAGTTCGCCATCCCGGGCATGTTCAAAATAGTCCGATAGGTCAATCGGTTGGCCGAAGCGGATCCGAACATGGGCTCGCATCAGAAAAGGACTCCACGCTTTTCCCCGATAGGGGGCGCCTTCGACGTAACAAGGAATGATCGGAGCGCGGGCCCTCAGGGCGACCATAATGGCTCCCGGCCGCACGGGCAACATGAAATCACTTGTCGTATTGATGCGTCCTTCCGGCAACATCCCTACGATACCGCCGTCGGCAACGATTCGAATGGCTGCCTTGGTCGAGGCCGTGTCGATCCCCCCACGATTGACCGGAATGACTTCTGCCATGTGCAGGAAGAAGCCGAAGATTCGATGTTCACAGTATTCCCGAGCCACCATCCAATGGACCACTCGGCGAAGGACGACCTGCACGAAGAAGGGGTCGACACTACTGCGGTGGTTGCAGATCACCACGCCATTCGAGTCGTCGGGTAACGACCACTCGCCTTGTATACGTGTCCGCCAGAGAAACCGCGTCAAACAGCGCGCCACGATCCAGAAAAACGTTTGGACGGAGGAGTACTGTGTCGATTGGACCGTACGGACAAACCAGGCGGTCATCACGACGAGGATCAGCGCAAGGGGCACGAGCCAGATCGCAATCCCGCTGAGACTTTCCATACTCGGTTACCGCCATCGGCTTGAACAGGGCAGGAACGACGCGCGTGCATCGACTTCCGATGGCTGAAGGCTACCACTGATCAGACCGGACGACAAGGACTGCCGTGGCGGGCGAACCGAGGTGCACATTCCGGCCCGTCACATTCAACGGGTCGGTGTGCCTTGCCGGGACCAGGCACGGGTTAGGGCGCCTGTCGCCGAACGTGCGGGCGAAATACGGGTGCCGCGTGACACACGTGTGAGTGT